>CADBNS010000194.1 GCA_902796065.1 Ruminococcus flavefaciens | reverse complement strand
TTTGAAATCGATATTCATATGTATATTCCTCCAGTCAGGCCGACAGCAGCGCCGGCTGATATATCTTGAAATAGTGCGCAAATGCACTCATACCGTATTATTATACCACGTTGTCGGCTAAGTGTCAATATTTTTTCCGCCTGCGCCGCATATTCACTGCTCGCTGTTGCGGATAAGCCGGAACCTGCGCTTGGATATGGTCAGAGTACCGTTCTTTTTCAGCTTTGCGATCTCACGCTGGAGTGCGCTTCGGTTTACGCAGAGATAGTCTGATAGTGCCGTGGTGGAGAAGGGGATAACAGGCTCCTTTCCTTCGGGAGTATTATCCTCAGTGATCTGTAGGAAGCTGATCAGCTTCTCCTCGATGCTCCGCTGGCTGAGTACCTCTATGCGCTCCGTCAGCGCTATGGAGCGCTCTGACATCAGCATCAGCAGGTTCTCTACTACCATTGAATGACACCGGCAGGCGTTCTCACAGCGTTTCAGTATCTCCTCGCGGTGCAGGAACATTATCTCGCATTCCGTATCCGCTACCAGCTCGATGGCGTTGCGGTGGACTCCGGCAAATGTGAAGAATTCACCGAATACGCCCTGTTCTCCCAGTGTTTCCGCAATGGTGCGTATGCCGTTTATGTCGTACCTTATCATGCTGGCACTTCCGCTGAGGATTATGCCTATCTTGTCACTGAACGATGTGAAATCCGCAATACAGCTTCCTGCGCGGAATTTTCTTACTTCTGCATGGAAGCAGGTTATCATGCGCCGGCAGTTCTCAGGATCAATACCTTTAAATAGTATGTTATTTTCCGGTAACATAAAATTCACTCCTTGTTGCATTTGCAACAGATTTTTTTGCTATATTATGATACAATATTTACATGGGAAAGTCAAGTCCTAAATAATTGCAGGAGGTACTGAAAATGAAAGTCAATGTTATCGGCGATACTATCCCTCAGGAGGAGATCGATGCTTATATCGCCTACGGAAAGAAAAAATACAGCAACAGGGAGATCACAGAAATGACTGTCAAGGTTGACGGCGAATTTGTGGACCTTCAGTACAGCTTCGCAGATGTACCCTTCGACAGGATCAGACGTATTACCGGCTACCTTGTGGGTACCCTTGACCGCTTCAACAACGGAAAGCGCGCTGAAGAACACGACAGAGTCAAACACACAGTATAATTGCAACACAGTGCTTAATGCGGAAATTTCCCTTCCGCATTATTATAAAATCAACTAAACGGAGGTAATTGTTATGGCAAAATATGTATGTCCAGTATGCGGATACGTTCATGAAGGAGATGCTCCGCCAGAGAAATGTCCACAGTGCGGAGTTCCCGGCTCTAAGTTCATCGAGAAGAAGGAAGACGCTGAGATGGTATTCGCTTGTGAGCACGTTCTCGGAGTTGCTAAGGACGTAACTGATCCTGAGATCCTTGAGGGTCTGCGTTCTAATTTCACAGGCGAATGTACTGAGGTAGGTATGTACCTGGCAATGGCAAGAGTTGCTTACCGTGAGGGCTATGCTGAGATCGGCGCTTACTGGGAGAAGGCTGCTTACGAAGAGGCTGAACACGCTGCTAAGTTCGCTGAGCTTCTGGGTGAGGTGCTCTCTGACTCCACAAAGGAGAACCTCGAGAAGAGAGTTGCTGCTGAGCACGGCGCTACAGAAGGCAAGCTGAAGCTGGCTAAGAAGGCTAAGGAGCTCAACCTCGATGCTATCCATGATACTGTTCATGAAATGGCTCGCGATGAGGCTCGTCACGGCAAGGCATTTGCTGGTCTCCTCAAGAGATATTTCGGCTGATAACATAATTTCTGTACATAAAATAAAGGACTGCTGCGGCAGTCCTTTTCATTTTATCAGTTTGAATACTTTGATGTGATGCCAAGATACTCCTCAAGCGTGAGACCGCTGTCGTGTACCGGCTTTGCCTTGTCGCCAAGATAGCGGATATGCCACGGCTCGTATTTGTAGCCGGTGATATTTTCCTTGCCCTGGGGATAACGGAGTATGAAGCCGTATTCAAAGCAATGGTTCTCTATCCATATCGCTTCCGGAGTTCCGGCGAAGCTGTCATCAACGATGTTTACATCTATCGCCATACCGGTCTGGTGCTCGGAATGTCCGGGACGGGCGGAGAATGTATCTGCCTCAGCCTGTCCGTATACGGAGCAGTAGTTGTTGTATATCTCGTCCTGATACTCATATGACCGGAAGCCCGATGACAGATAGATGTCTATTCCGTCTTTTTTAGCTCCCTGTACCAGCTCCTCGAATGCAGCACTGGTCTCCGGTGTGAGTCCGCCCGGATTGTAGTCCGACGGCAGCGAGTATGTCTTGTTGGCAATGAGTATACCGTCGATGTAGGTAAGGTCCGGCTGAGCCTGAACAGTTACCTTGACCTCTGCCTTGCAGTTGATGTCCTTAGCTGACGAAACAGTTATCGTACAGGTACCGGTATTCTTTGCTGTGATATTGCCTATATTGTCAACTGAGGCGATATTGCTGTCGGAGCTTGTCCATACCTCGTCGATCTCATCGTTTACTATGGGCATTACTGTCTGACCGACCTTTATGCTGGTCTCATAGAAGCTGAGCGATATTTTCTTGGCTTTAGACTTTTCCGGTTGAGTTTCTGCCGGTGCATCAGTTTCGCCGGCTGTATCCGCCGTAGCTGCGGCTTGCTGTTCCGGCTCCTGTACCTGGGCAGCAGCGGGAGCATTGGTTGCTGCCGGCTGACTGCTGTTCAGACCAGACGGCGGAACGTCCTCAATGACAAGGCCTTCACATGACGCGAGAGCTGTCAGACACAGAACTGAGGACAATGCGGCTGATAAAAATTTTGATCTGAGATTCATATATCTGCCTCCTGCATTTTTTCTTCATTTTTCAATTATACATTATACCACTTGCCGGAGGAAATGTAAAGAAAAATATTTGATAACAAATGGAAATATAAACAGATCATTTTGGTTAGCTATGGATAACCTTATATCGCTGATTTTGTGTACAAATAGGATAAAAATGAGCGGATATACGAAATACTAATATGCAAAATCAACGATAAAACGGGATAATTTCATGAAAGGTTGACAATTGTCTTACTTGCGGGTATAATTTGAACATAAGTTAGTTGTTCCTAACGTATATAATTCGTTTATACACACCCATTCCCCGAAGGAGGAAATATGAGCGTAGTAATAGTAGGCGGAAACGACTGTATGATCCGGAAGTATAAAGAGATCTGTCAGCAGTATAAATGTAACGCCAAGGTTTTTACTCACATGAAGACTGACCTGAAAAAGCAGATCGGCAATCCCGATCTTCTGGTGCTTTTCACAGGTACAATGTCACATAAAATGGCAAGATGTGCCATTAACGAAACTAAGGGACTTCAGACTAAGGTGGAGCGCTCCCATTCAAGCTCCGCTTCCGCTCTGAAAAGTATTCTTGAGACCCACACAGGGAGGAACTGATCATGCCTGAGGAGCTTGTTATCCGTCACTGCTCTCCGACTCTTGCCGGACTTAAAACTGCTAATATGTTCACTTGCAGATACGACAGTTCCGCTGAGCTGAGAAAGGATGTCCGCGATCTCAACAAGCTGCTTGGTACGAAGGGCATGAGAGTTATCCCGCTGAGATACATCGGCGGTAAAGCTCTGATATACATATACAGACCTTCTAAGCTGCGGTCAGACCTGAATAACAACGAAGCCTGCAAGGTTTTGGAAAACTGCGGCTATAGCTGCAAAAGTCCGGAAAAATGCATCGCTGAGCTGATACGCAGACTCAGAGTATCTGAGGATTTTCCACATGAGATCGGTCTCTTTCTTGGCTATCCGCCGGAAGATGTCAGCGGATTCATCGAAAAGCGTCAATGTCGCCTCACAGGCTTCTGGAAGGTGTACGGCGATACCGATAAGGCAAGGAAGAAGTTTGAACAATACCGCAAGTGTATGCGGGTCTACTACAACTGCTGGTCGGGCGGTCTGCCTATTGAACGGCTTGCAGTCTCAGAATAAAATCTACAGGATATACGACCTTTCTTTTTTCACAAAAACAGGACTGTTTTTTCAGTCCTGTTTTTTGTTATTTCTATTGCAACCGGAAGAGAATTCTGCTATAATTAAAATATATATATCTGAAAGGGGTGTTGTTCATGAAAAAAACACTTGACTGGGAAAAATACCTTGAAACTGCTTCGCGTACTGTTTCTGAGGGTATCGTTATGCTGAAGAACAATAACAGTGCTCTTCCGCTGAAGGAAAACGATACCGTGTCTGTTTTCGGCAGGATACAGCTCCATTACTACAAGAGCGGTACCGGTTCGGGCGGTATGGTCAATGTATCGAAGGTAACAGGCATTACCGACGGTCTCATTGATGCCGGAGTCAAACTCAATGAGGAGCTTCTCGGTATCTACCGGAAATGGGATGATGCTCATCCTTACGACCTGGGCAGCGGTTGGGGCGGAGAGCCGTGGAGCCAGAAGGAAATGATCCTTGACGATGATGTGGTATCTGCTGCTGCAAAAGCGAGTACAGCAGCTATAGTTATCATCGGACGCACTGCCGGTGAGGAAATGGATGCAAGGCTTGAGGAGGGCTCATTCCTGCTTACCGGCGCGGAAAAGGATATGCTCCGGAAGGTGCGCGGAGCTTTCAGCCGCATGATAGTTCTGCTCAACGTGGGCGGACTTATCGATCTGGAGTTCATCGAGGAGGTCGGTCCTGACGCTCTGCTCTATGTATGGCAGGGCGGTATGACTGGCGGTACCGGTACGGCTGATGTGCTCACCGGTAAGATCAGTCCGTGCGGAAAGCTGCCGGATACCATCGCGTACAGCGTGGATGACTATCCGTCTGCTCCGTATTTCGGCGATAAGGACCGTAATTTCTATACTGAGGATATTTACGTCGGCTATCGCTGGTTCGAGACCTTCGCTCCGGAAAAAGTCCGCTATCCCTTCGGATTCGGACTTTCATACACTACATTCAGCGTTGCGGCTCAGTCCTTCAACGGTAATGAGAAAGATGCTGAGCTGACTGTAAAAGTCACAAATACCGGAGATTTCTCCGGCAAGGAGGTCGTACAGCTCTACTGTGAGGCTCCCCAGGGCAGATCAGGCAAGCCGCTGCGTGTGCTGTGCGGCTTCGAGAAGACCGGCGAGCTGGCTCCCAGAGCTTCTGAGATGCTGACTATCAGGGCGGATATGTCAGATGTTGCTTCTTACGATGATTCCGGCGTGACCGGCAACCGCTTCTGCTGGGTGCTGGAGGCTGGTGAGTACAGGTTCTATGCAGGTACCGATGTGCGCAGTGCTGAGCTTTGCGGCAGCTTTGAGTTAAAAGATACCGTTGTGGTCAGCAGATGCAGACAGGCTCTCGCTCCGGTGGAGAAGTTTGACCGCGTTAGACCGGAGCTCTCCGGCGGAAAATATGTGCCGGTCATGGAGGCTGCTCCGCTCAGCGAGGTGGACGAGCCTGCCCGCAGATTTGAGACTATACCTGAGGAGATACCCTATACAGGCGATAAGGGTATCCGCTTCGCAGATGTGTACAACGGCAGGAATACCCTTGAGCAGTTCGTGGCTCAGCTCACGGACGATGAGCTGTGCTGCACCATCCGCGGCGAGGGCATGGGAAGTCCCCGTGTTACTGCCGGTACCGCTTCTGCTTTCGGCGGTGTTACGGACAGGCTCAATGAATTGGGAGTTCCGGCTGCCTGCTGCTCTGACGGTCCCTCCGGTATGCGTCTGGACTGCGGCACAAAGGCTTTCAGTCTGCCTAACGGCACCATGATCGCAAGTACATTCAACAAGACACTGGCTCAGGAGCTGTTTGCACTTCTTGGCCTCGAAATGACCTCTAATAACGTGGAATGCCTGCTGGGTCCCGGAATGAATATCCACAGACATCCCCTCAACGGCAGAAACTTCGAGTACTTCTCCGAGGACCCATACCTCACCGGTGCTATGGCGGCTGCGGAGCTCCGCGGACTGCACAGCTCCGGCGTTACAGGTACTATCAAGCACTTCTGCGGCAACAATCAGGAGACTAACCGTCACTTCCTTGATACAGCAGCTTCCGAGAGAGCTCTTCGTGAGATCTACCTCAGAGGCTTCGGCATTGCTGTGCGCGATGGTGCGGCTGATTCCATTATGACTACCTACGGCAAGATCAACGGCGTGTGGACTGCCGGAAACTATGACCTGAATACTGAGATACTCCGCAAAGAGTGGGGATTCACAGGCTTCGTCATGACCGACTGGTGGGCGAATATCAACCGCAGGGGAGGCAAGGCTGACCGCGGAGACTTCGCTGCTATGGCTATGGCTCAGAATGATGTGTACATGGTCTGCTCAGACGGTGCAGTTCACGACGATAACGCAAAGGCAAGCCTTGAGACCGGTGAACTGCGCAGAAGTGAGCTCCAGAGAAACGCTATGAACGTATTCCGCTTCCTGCTTGGCAGCAACGCGGTCAAGCGCATTATGGGCACGGCTGATACCGTGGAGATAATCAACAGACCGGCTGAGGAAATATCCTCCGGCGAACCGGTGGTATTCTACGACCTCGGCAGCGAGCTGCATATCGACCTGTGCGGCGTTAAGTCCGAAAAGGGTCAGAACTACAGCTTCGCTCTCACTGTTGCGAAAAACGGCTGGTACGATGTGACTATTACCGCGTCATCTGAACAGGGCGAGCTGGCGCAGATGCCCCTGACTGTGTTCGCTATGGGTACTCCAAGCGGCACCTACACATGGAACGGTACCGGCGGTAAGCCCGTAGCTATCACCAAGGAGATCCCGTTCTTCTCACGCTTCACCGCAGTACGCCTGTATTTCGCACAGAACGGTCTCGACCTCATCAGCATCGACTTCAAACTGGTCCGTGAGGCTGAGGATATTTCTATTGCATTCGGAGAGGAGAACTGATTTGAATATTCAGATATTCGGTACTAAAAAATGCAGCGATACGCGCAAGGCTGAACGCTGGTTCAAGGAGCGCAGGATAAAGTATCAGCTGATAGACATGAAGGAAAAGGGCATGAGCAAGGGTGAGTTCAACAGCGTTAAGCAGTCCGTGGGCGGTATAGATGCCATGATCGACGAAAACGCTAAGGATAAGGAGCTTCTTACGCTCATGAAGTACCTCGGTGACAGTGACCGCGAGGAAAAACTGCTGGAAAACCAGCATATCATCAGAACTCCCATAGTACGAAACGGAAAGGCCGCTACTATCGGTTATGAGCCGGATATATGGAAGGACTGGGAATAATTAAAAAATAAAAATATATTCCTGCTGATGAAAAATGTTGAAAAAGGTAGTGCAATTTCTGTTTAAATATGTTATAATATAATGGTATGGTCACGGCCTTACATCGAATTATGTATTTTATTATTGTTTCAACAGCCGTCTGCTCTGCGAACGGCTATGAAAGGAGTTTTATTTATGGGACTTATCCATGCAATGCTTACAGCAGGCGGTACTGTTCTTGGCGATCAGTGGAAAGAATACTTCTACTGCGATGCTATGCCGGCTGATGTCCTTGTATGCAAGGGACAGAAAAAAACAGGAAAGCATTCTTCAAATACCCACGGAAGCGACAATATCATTACTGACGGAAGCGGTATCGCTGTAAATGAAGGTCAGTGCATGATAATCGTCGATGACGGTCAGGTAGTTGAGATATGCTCAGTTCCGGGTAAATATACATACGATATGTCTACTGAGCCAAGCGTCTTTACTGACGGTCTGGGCGCAGGTATCAAGGAGAGCTTCAAGAAGTGGTGGGAGCGTGTAGGCTACGGCGGAGATACAGGCCACGATCAGCGCATTTACTACTTCAATACCAAGGAGATCATGGACAATAAGTTTGGTACTCAGAACCCCGTTCCGTTCATGATAAAGAATGCTGAGGCAGGACGTACCTTTACCGTAGGCGTTCGCTGCAACGGTGTTTACTCCTACAAGATCACTGATCCTATGCTCTTCTTCTCCAACGTCTGCGGCAACGTTCAGAGCGCTTACACAAGAGATATGATCGACTCTCAGCTCAAGAGCGAGTTCCTTACATATATGCAGCCTGCTTTCTCCAAGCTCGCTGAAATGGGTATAGAGTACAGACAGCTCCCGGGTCACACCGTTGAGATCTGCGATGCTATGAACGAAGCCCTCAAGACCAAGTGGAAGGAACACAGAGGTATCCAGCTCATCACTGTTGCTGTTAACTCCGTTACTATCTCCAAGGAAGACGAGGACAGGATCAAGAAGTATGAGGACCTTGCATGGAACAAGGATCCCGGAAATGCTGCTGCAACTATGGTCGGTGCTCAGGCTGCTGCTATGGAGGCTGCTGCAAGCAATGCCGGCGGAGCTATCAACGGCTTCTTCGGTATGGGTATGGCTCAGCAGGCAGGCGGTCTCAATGCCAACGATCTCTTCGCTATGAATGCTGCAAGACCGGGTGCTGCTCCTGCTGCTGCTCCGACAGCTCCTGCTGCTGCCGCTCCTTCGGCTGATTCATGGGTTTGCAGCTGCGGTACCTCAAACACAGGCAAGTTCTGTATGAACTGCGGAAGCGCTAAGCCTGTTATCTCAGCTGACGGCTGGACCTGCTCATGCGGTACCGTAAATAAGGGCAAGTTCTGTTCTGAGTGCGGCAAGCCAAAGCCTGCCGGCGCTCCTACCTATAAGTGCGACAAGTGCGGCTGGGAGCCTGAGGATCCCTTCAATCCTCCTAAGTTCTGCGCTGAGTGCGGAGATCCGTTCAATGATGCTGATATTGTAAAATAAAGGCTTTACCGGCTGACGGGCTGATTTCCCCGTCAGCCGTTTTCATAATGCGAGGTGATAGTTTGGCTGAAGTAAAAGAGTATAAATGCCCATGCTGCAGCGCTGAACTGACTTTCGACAGCGAAAGTCAGAAAATGAAATGTCCGTACTGTGAGTCGGAATTCGATATTTCTACTGTACAGGACTATAATGAGCAGCTTGCTGCTGTGGCTGAGGGCAGTGACGATATGAGCTGGGAGACCTCTCCCGGAAGCGACTGGAGCGACGGCGAAACCAATGGTATGAGCATTTACAGCTGCAAGTCCTGCGGCGGCGAAATAATCGCTGACTCAACTACCGGTGCGGCAAGCTGTCCCTACTGCGGCAATCCGGTGGTCATGTCCGGACATTTCTCCGGCGACCTGAGACCGGATATTGTCATTCCTTTCAAACTGGACAAGGAGGCTGCCAAGTCCGCACTGATAAAACACATGGATGGAAAGAAACTGCTTCCGAAGGTGTTCCGTGAACAGAATCATATCGACGAGATAAAGGGCATTTATGTGCCGGTGTGGCTGTTCGATGCGGAGGCTGATGCGGATCTCGCTTTCAGATGCACTAAGGTGCGCAGCTGGGCTGATGCGCAGTTCAACTATGTCGAGACCAAGTACTATCAGGCTGTACGAGCCGGAAAAATATCCTTCGCTAATGTGCCTGTGGACGGCTCCGAAAAGATGCCCGACGATCTTATGGAGTCCATTGAACCGTTCAATGTCGATGAGGCTGTGGAATTCAGTACCGCCTACCTGTCCGGCTATCTTGCGGATAAGTACGACGTTACGGCTGAACAGAGCATTGAGCGTGCCAATGAGCGTATCCGCTCCTCTGCAAGGGACGCTTTTACTTCTACTGTGCGCGGTTTCGATACAGTGACCTGTGAAGGATGCAGGATCAGACTGAACGATGCAAAGTCAAGATATGCCCTCTATCCGGTGTGGATACTCAATACTACATGGGAGAACAATAAGTATATCTTCGCCATGAATGGTCAGACCGGTAAATTCGTCGGTGACCTTCCTGTGGACAGGAAGGCTTACTGGAAATGGTTTGCTATCATCGCTGTTATCGCTTTTATCGTTATTGCTATTGGAATTTTCATGTTCAGCGGTCAGCTCAACAGCAACGGTACACTCGGTTCAGCTGTAGGTTCGGTACTGTCTGCGTTCTTTGGTACGGGAAGTATGCGCTCTCAGCTGAAATCGGTCCGTCAGAACTCCGGCGCAGCTGTCTATGAAAAGAAAAACAGTATGCAGCTCAGTGATGACCGCGACATCTTCCTCAATCAGAAGGTGGAGAAAATGCCGCGAAATAACAGCAACATACAGGGTCCCGGTGCCGGCGGTCCGCCTCAGGGTCATGGACCTTCTGTGCATAATGACGGAGGCACCATCATCAATATAGGCGACCTAATGAAAAAGTAGCTCTATATTCGTTCTGCTTTGTTGTACGATACAAAAATGAGTGATGTAATAATAAAAATGGTTGACAAACCAGCTGTGAAAAGTGTATAATATTAATATGTTTTTTCCGCAGGGCGGAACTGTCTCACATGAGACGCATTTATTCAGGAGGTAACATAAAATATGTGTGGAATAGTTGGCTTTACAGGAAGCAGACAGGCAGCACCTATACTGCTTGACGGCCTTTCCAAGCTTGAGTACAGAGGATATGATTCAGCAGGTATCGCAGTTCGCGACGGAGATGCAAAGACAGAAGTGGTAAAGGCTAAGGGCAAGCTCAAGGTGCTCAAGGAGATGACCAACAACGGCGATGCTGTAAAGGGCACCTGCGGTATCGGTCATACACGCTGGGCTACTCACGGAGAACCTTCAACTCTCAATGCTCATCCCCATGCCAGCGATGACGAGGCTGTTATCGCTGTTCATAACGGTATCATCGAGAACTATCAGGAACTCAGGGAGAAGCTCTCCAAGAGCGGATATGAGTTCAAGTCACAGACTGATACAGAAGTAGCTGTTAAGCTCATCGACTACTACTACAAGAAGTACGGCGAGGGTCCGGTAGACTCTATCGCAAGAGCTATGATCCGTATCAGAGGTTCATATGCGCTGGCTGTAATGTTCAACGACTATCCCGGAGAGATCTATACTGCACGTAAGGACAGCCCTATGATCATCGGTATCACCGGCGGCGAGACATACGTTGCATCTGATGTTCCGGCTATACTTAAATATACAAGAAATGTGTACTACATCGGCAACCGCGAGATAGCTAAGCTCGAAAAAGGCGCAGTTACCTTCTACAATATCGACCGTGAGGAGATCCAGAAGGAACTCACTGAGATCAAGTGGGACGCTGAGGCTGCTGAAAAGGGTGGTTATGAGCACTTCATGCTCAAGGAGATCCACGAGCAGCCTAAGGTAGTAAGAGATACTATCAACTCAGTTGTCAAGGACGGAAAGATCGACTTCAGCGACATCGGACTTACCGATAATGATATGAAGGACATCACTCAGATATATATCGTAGCCTGCGGCTCTGCATACCACGTTGGTATGGCTGTTCAGTACGTTATCGAGGACTTCACTTCGATCCCGGTACGTGTTGAGCTTGCTTCTGAGTTCCGCTACAGAAAAATGAGCCTCGTCAAGGGCAGCCTTGTTATAATCATCAGCCAGTCCGGTGAGACCGCAGACAGCCTTGCAGCTCTCCGTGAGGCTAAGGACAAGGGTATACGTACTCTTGGCATCGTTAACGTAGTCGGCTCATCTATTGCCCGTGAGGCTGACAGTGTATTCTATACACTTGCAGGTCCGGAGATCTCTGTTGCAACTACCAAGGCTTACAGCACACAGCTTATCGCAGGTTATCTGCTGGCTATGGGATTCGCAGTTGCAAGAGGGGAGATGTCCGAAGAGAAGTGCGGTGCTCTCATTACTGAACTGAACACGATCCCGGATAAGATAGGAAAGATACTGGAGGATAAGGAGCGTATCCAGTGGTACGCTAACAAGCTCGCAGGAGCTAAGGACGCTTTCTTCATCGGACGCGGTATAGACTACGCTATCGGTCTTGAGGGAAGCCTCAAGATGAAGGAGATAAGCTATATCCACTCCGAGGCATATGCTGCCGGTGAGCTGAAGCACGGTCCTATCAGCCTTATCGAGGAGGGCGTTCCGGTCATCGGCGTACTCACTCAGCAGGATCTCTACGAAAAGACCGTAAGCAATATGGTCGAGGTAAAGAGCCGCGGTGCTTCACTTATGGGTCTTACCACTTACGGAAACTACAATATGGAGGACCTTGCCGACTTCACCGTATATATCCCGCAGACTGATGACCACTTCGCAGGCAGCCTGTCAGTTATTCCGCTCCAGCTTCTTGGATACTATGTATCCGTTGCTAAGGGCTATGACGTTGATAAGCCGAGAAACCTTGCAAAGAGCGTTACAGTTGAGTAATGTAAACATAATGAATCCAAGCCATAGTACTGTGATAGTACTATGGCTTTTTGTTTTAACTCAATAAACTGTATGGCACGACCTGCATTTTTTACACTATAACTGCATTATCTGCTTGCGCTTTTGTGTATTGTCCTATAATAAATCAGTAAGATGGCGCAAATAATCATTTACTTACTACAAAAATCATGGTATAATGAGTATAACCAGAATTATGAAAGGAGGATCATATCATTACCACGGCATACCGGCTTTGCCGGAATAACAAGAAGGAGTTAAATATATGATAAGAACTACCAGAAAACTCTCACTGGCAGTAATATCGGTT
>CADBNS010000193.1 GCA_902796065.1 Ruminococcus flavefaciens | reverse complement strand
TGCGGAGCTAAGATTGAGGAGGCACTGGGTGAGCTTGAGGGAATTGAATCCGCGCAGCTGAATTTTCCGATGAAGAGGATAATTCTTCACGGCAGCATCAACGATGATACCCTTCGCATTATCAACGAAACAGCCAACGCAATCGAACCCGGAGTGGAGATAGTACCATATGTTCAGGAGCGCAGTCATTCAGATCATGAGCATCATGAAGCCGGATCGTCAGTTGAGGAAAAGAGTGGACTGAAAAGCGAGCTCATTCCGCTTATTCTTGGAGTTGTTCTGTTTGCAACAGCGATCGCAGTACACAAGCTGACCAGTCTTGCTCCTGTATATATCGCACTCTATGTTGCAGCTTATCTGATACTTGGAAAAGGCGTGCTGACAGCTACATTTAAAAACATAAAGGCAAAGAATTTCTTTGATGAGAATTTCCTGATGACAGTTGCGACCATCGGTGCATTTGCACTGGGAGAATACAGTGAAGCTGTGGGAGTAGTGCTGTTTTTCAGAATCGGAGAGCTCTTTGAGAACTACGCTGTAGCAAAGAGCCGCAAGGCTATAACAGATGTAGCTGAACTGAGAGTGGACGAAGCTGATGTGCTCAGAGACGGCGAATACGTAAGGATCGACTCTGATGACATTGAGATCGGTGATATACTTCGTATCAAGACAGGCGAACGCATTGCAGCTGACGGCGTTATAGTCAGCGGTGATTCGCGCATCGATACCTCCGCGGTAAACGGCGAACCAGTACCGGTAAGTGTTCATCCCGGTGACGAAGTAATGTCAGGCTGCATAAATCTTTCGGATACACTGACACTCAGAGCAACCGCGGCAGCTGACGACTCCATGATCTCCAAGATAGCCCGCGCAGTTGAGGACGCATCAGCTGAGAAGCCGAAGATAGACCGATTCATCACGCGTTTCTCGAAGGTTTACACCCCGATAGTTATAAGTATCGCGGTACTTACAGCGGTACTTGGCTCACTGATAACAGGGGACTGGCAGAAGTGGATATACTCCGCACTGACATTCCTTGTAATCAGCTGTCCCTGCGCACTGGTACTCAGCGTACCGCTGGCATATTTCTCAGGTATCGGCGCAGCGTCAAAGCTGGGAATACTCTTTAAGGGCGGAGATGCAATAGAAGCGCTTGGCAAGGTAAAAACGGTTGCGTTTGACAAGACCGGTACTCTTACTAACGGCAGCTTTACAGTTACACGTATCGATACTTGCGGAGTTCTGGACGAAACACAGCTTCTGAAGCTCTGCGGCAGCTGCGAACAGACTTCAACGCATCCTGTTGCCGTGAGCATTACAGATGAATGCAATAAGCGCGGAATTGCGCTCAGCAGTACAGAAAAGAGCGGCGAGCTTGCAGGCAGGGGTGTAAGTGCGGTTATTGGTGACAGTACTGTACTCTGCGGAAATGAGCGCCTCATGAATGAAAATGGAATATCGCTGCCTGAACTTCCGGCAGTAGATACCGGAAGTGTAGTATATGTAGCGGTAAATGGCAAGCCGGAGGGACGCATCGTTGTATCTGATACAGTGAAGAAGACCTCTGCAGAAGCAATATCACAGCTCAATGCCATGGGACTTCAGACAGTTATGCTTACCGGTGACAAGTCTGCAAATGCGGAAGCTATAGGCAGACAGCTGGGAATCGGCAAAGTCAGGGGAGATCTTATGCCTGACGGAAAGCTGGATGAGATAGGCAGGATACGTCAGGAGTCCGGAGCTGTCATGTTTGTCGGCGACGGCATAAACGACGGACCTGTTCTTGCAGGTGCCGATGTGGGCGGAGCTATGCAGACCGGTGCTGACCTTGCACTGGAAGCGGCAGATGCGGTATTCATGAGCTCTGAGCCTGAGTCCATAGTCAAGGCAAAGAGAATAGCCAACAAGACCCTGCGCATTTCCTATGAAAACATAATATTTGCGCTGGTCATCAAGGCTGCGGTAATGCTGCTGGGACTTCTTGGACATCCGAATATGTGGCTTGCAGTATTTGCAGATTCCGGCGTAGCTATGCTGCTTATCCTGAATTCCATCAGAGCGCTCAACACAAAGCAGTACTCAGCATAAACGAATAAAGCTCCGAAGTATTCTCTTCGGAGCTTTGCTTTCAGTGAAATATCAGGCATTATATAAGCGTCCCTGCCATGTGTCAAGCTCAACGAGCCGCTTGTCGATACCGCCAAGTACTGCTATCTTATCAGCACTCCACATGGGAGCTGCCAGCTTTGAACGGTCACCGTCGCCGGTTATGCGTTCTATGACGGTTTCCGGCGGGAGCACTTCAAGCTGCCGGACGATAATATCAATGTACTGTTCGCGGCTGAGAAGCGCGATATTTCCGGCAGAATAAAGCTCAGCCAGCTTTGTACCGCGGATAACGTGTAGCATTTGCAGCTTTACCGCATCAGGACGCATTACAGCCGCCTCTTTCGCTGAGGCAAGCATCATTTCGGGAGTTTCTCCGGGAAGTCCGTTTATCAGGTGCAGACAGACCCGTATCCCGCGCTTTTCCAGCGAATTATAGCCTTCCATAAACTCCGCGTGAGTACAGCATCGGTTTATTGCAGAGATAGTGGCATCATGGACAGTCTGCATTCCAAGCTCCACTGTAAGATGAGTGCGTTCGTTAAGATCGCTGAGGAGTTCAAGAACAGCATCGGGAAGGCAGTCGGCGCGGGTGCCGATTGACAGACCGGCAACAGCGGGGAAATCCAGAGCCTCATTGTAGACGCGTCGAAGTTCATCAACAGGTGCGTAGGTGTTTGTATTAGCCTGAAAATAGGCAATTATAGGGACATCACCGTATTTTTTGCTTATGCGTTCGTACTCAGTGTTCAGCTGTTCAGTGACAGATATGCCGGAATGCGTAAAATAGCCGCTTCCGCCGTCGCAGAAAATGCAGCCGCCTGTACCTTTGGAACCGTCTATATTCGGACAGGTGAAGCCGCAGTCCAGCACAGCCTTGAACACCTTCTTGCCGAAGGTGGTAAGATTATAGTAATTCAGCGTATTATAGCGCTTGTTATCGATCGAATACTCAAATGGTGAACTGTGCATTTATCTCACTCCTCCACTGAAATGTTATCACATTGTGTCATTTTTGTCAATATTCTGTGACGTTAAAAATAAAAACACCATATACGGGACAAAATCTATTGACATTTCACCCGGAATGATATAAAATATAATGTATAAAATGTAGAAAAAGGTAATGCGGATTGAAAGATAATATTATACTGATCGGAATGCCCGGTGTCGGAAAAAGCACAGTGGGCGTTATATTGGCAAAAATCCTGGGATACAAGTTCGTTGATACGGATCTTGTGATACAGCAGACTGAAAAGCGGCTGCTGAAAGATATAATCGCACGTGAGGGCGTAGACGGATTCATTGAGGTGGAAAACCGCATCAACAGCCAGATCTCCGCGGAGAAGTCGGTCATTGCCACAGGCGGCAGCGTCGTCTACGGCAAGGAGGCTATGGAGCATCTGTCTGAGATAGGCACAGTTGTTTATCTGAAGCTGGACTACCGAAAGCTGAAATACAGACTTGGAAATATCAGGAACAGGGGAGTCGTTATCCGCAGCGGACAGCATCTTTCCGACCTTTACAACGAGCGTGCGCCGCTTTATGAGAAGTATGCGGACATAATCATCGACGAAAACGGCTGCAATATTGAAAAAACAGTTGATAAAATTGTTAAATCACTTAAATAACCTCTTGTGCAATGTGTACAAGAAGCGATGGCGAAATACACTTAATTGCACAATTTTCAGATGTTAGTAAAAAACATCTTTGACAAAACACTTTAATTGTGATATACTGTAAATTAGGATTTAATGACTATAAGGTGCAGTCGGTGCTAACAGCTGCGGCTCCCGGAAAGGAAAGCATATGTCTAAAATTATTGCAGTTACTTCAGGCAAAGGCGGAACAGGCAAATCCACAGTCTGTGCCGGTCTGGGTTATACTCTTGCCAAGCAGGGACATCGTACTTTGCTCATCGAGCTTGATTTCGGCCTCAGATGCCTCGACATCATGTTCGGCGTAGAGGACAGCATCAAGTATGACTTAGGCGACGTTCTCAACGGCCGTCAGGAGGTGCTCAAGGCAGTAGCTCAGGTCCCCATGGCTTCTAATCTCAGCATTCTTTGTGCTCCGAAGACTCTTACCAGTGTTTCCGCTGAGCAGATCGTTAATATCTGCCGTTCCGTGAAAAAGTACTTTGAATATATCATCATCGACACCGGCGCAGGTATAAATTCCCATGTATTCGATATTGTCGAGCAGGCAAACCTGATACTCGTCGTTTCAACTCCGGATCCTGTGTGCATCCGTGATGCAAGCCTTATGTCTGATGAGTTCTACAACAGAGGCAACAAGAGCCAGCGCCTTATCATAAATAAGATAAGCAAGAAGGTCGTAGGTGATAAGCTCATCTCCAACCTCGACGAGATCATCGACAAGGTCGGCGTACAGCTCATCGGCGTTATTCCCGACGATTTCAAGATGACCATCGCTACCGGAAAGGGTACGCCTATCCCTACAAATTCCGAAGCACTCAGGGCTTTTGATGCAATTTCAAAGAGACTCGGCGGAGAATTCGTTCCCCTTACAGTAAAGAGTTCATAAAATAATGCCGCACAGCGGGGAAAGGACAGATAAATGAAGATCGCTATAATGGCACATGATGCCAAAAAGGAACTTATGGTGCAGTTCTGCAGCGCTTACTGCGGAATATTATCAAAGCATACTCTTATAGCAACAAATACAACAGGAAAGCAGGTAAGTGAAGCTACCGGACTGCCGATAAAGCGCTATCTTAGCGGCAGAGGCGGCGCAGAGCAGATACTGGCTCTCCTTTCATGCAATGAGGTCGATGTTTTACTGTTTTTCAGAGACCCGATCAACCCAAAGACTACCGATGTGAACGATATGAACCTTCTCAGGCTCTGTGATGTTCACAATGTTCCGGTTGCAACTAATATCGCTACAGCTGAGGCTCTTATCCTTGCTCTTGAGCGCGGTGACCTTGACTGGCGTGAGGTCGGCAACCCCAGCATCTGATTTTAGCAGCACTTTATATAGTACTGTAGAATTGTCCCTATATAAGGGACAATTTTCATGTTGGTGAGACTGTCGCTCACTGATAAATAACACAGGAAAGGCTGAAAAATATGGCTATCAATATCAAACGACCCAACGGTACAGAAGATATGCTCCCGAAGGACGCTCACAAGTGGCATACCGTTGAAAAGATCGCAAGAGAGACAGCAGAGAGCTTCGGATTCAGGGAACTCCGGACTCCCACTTTCGAGAATACTGACCTTTTCCTTCGCTCAGTCGGCGAGACTACCGATGTGGTACAGAAGGAAATGTATACTGTTATGGCAAAGGAGACAAAGTTCACTCTCCGTCCGGAGGGTACTGCCGGAGCTATACGCGCTATGCTGCAGAACGGACTTCTTAACGAAGCCCTTCCGCAGAGGATATACTACATAACATCGTGCTTCCGCCACGAAAGACCGCAGGCTGGCAGACTTCGTGAGTTCCACCAGTTCGGACTGGAAATGGCAGGCAGCCCATCTCCGGCAGCTGATGCGGAGGTAATATCCCTTGCCAAGAAGATACTTGACAGGCTGGAGGTAAAGAATGTTGAGCTGAATATCAACTCTATCGGCTGTCCGACCTGCCGTGCGAAGTATCACGACGCTCTCAGAGCTTACTTCGAGCCCCGCAAGGACGAACTCTGCGATACCTGCAAGGAGCGCCTCGTCAAGAATCCCATGCGCCTTCTCGACTGTAAAAGCCCTGAAGACCGCGAGATAGCCAAGGACGCACCCGTTATCCTTGATTACCTCTGCGAGGAGTGCTCGGATCACTTTGAGAAGCTGAAAAAATACCTCGGCAACGCAGGTATCGACTTCGTTGTTGACCCGAAGATAGTCCGCGGTCTCGACTATTACTCAAAGACGGTCTTCGAGTTCACCACCACCGAGATAGGTGCTCAGGGCACTGTCTGCGGCGGC
>CADBNS010000192.1 GCA_902796065.1 Ruminococcus flavefaciens | reverse complement strand
GGCGGTCTTTGTGCGGTGTTGCCTTAACGCAGTCACCGGCAAAATTTGACGAAAAGACGTGCATGAATCCCTATGTGGACAGGTTCTAAAAAAAGCAAGGTCCGCGCAGTACGAAAACTGTGCGGACCATTTTTGCATATAAATTGGCTAACTAAGCGCGTTTTTCAGCTTTATACTTTCGTTCAAAGGCAGAGAATCCCTCAATGCTCTCCGGACCGAACCGGCACATATCATCAGCAATCTCGATAATGACATCGCAGAGTTCAAGGGAGGTGCGGAACTTCTCCGGTATGGCATCGAAGCCGAGGTAAGCGCCGAGGATATTACCGGTAACAGCGCCGGTGGAGTCGCTGTCGCCGTTATGGTTAACGGCAGCGATTATAGCCTTTTCAAAGTTATCGGAGTATTTCAGAGCGCAGTACACAGCCACGGCGAGGGTCTCCTCAGCGACCCAGCCTTCGCCGAGGCGATGGATAGCAGAAATATCGTCAAGCTCCTGACCGGAGAGGTATACAGCCTTTTCCATCAGTTCGGTAAAATAGGCGATATGTGAGTTATCGGGGAACAGTCTTCTTGCGGAGCCCACAGCCTCAGAAACGATAATATCGAGGGGCATATTCTTTTTCTCGCAGATGCGTCGAATGATATGAACGAGAACAGCGGCAGGGATATTACCGAGGGAGTGACCGTGAGTAAGTGCAGCAGCCTGAGCGCCGAGCATATCCGACTGATCGAAGGACATATCGCTGTAAGAGAAATACAGACCGATAGGAGCGACACGCATGACACCGCCGCAGCCCTTACTGGTATTGATAGGGTGTTCCACAGAGCCGTCAGCGCCGGATTCGATAGCTGAGAGGCAGGTCATACCGGGAGCGCGTGTGCTGTACAGCTCCGGCAGCTCCATAAGCCATGAAGAGGGCCTATAACCGAAAGGCGGGAACTTTTCGCGTTGAGTGACATACCAGTCGCGGTAGCACTGAGCGATACTTTTAGTATAAGGCACCTTGTGACCGTCAGCAGTATTATTGAGGAGGCCGTTAGCGGTAAAGAGGGTCATCTGGGTATCGTCGGAGATATGTGCAACACCGCCTCTGAGGCGGAACTCAGTGATACCGTTTTTGCCGTATCTTGCGAAGATTTCGGATTCCTTCATGAACTCGACAGCATAGCCGAGCGCGTCACCGGCTGCACCGCCTACAAGGCAGCCGCGGAATGTATTGATGTCACGCATGGGATCAACTCCTTTCCTGTGAGAGCACTGACATCTTATACCATAATTATACCACTTGTATCATTTATTTTCAATAGCTATGATTATCAGTTCGTACCCTTGACAGTCTTATCGTTTTATGTTAAAATTACCAAAAAGGAGTGACCGACTATGGAAATACGTGTACTGCGTTATTTTCTTGCAGTAGTAAAGGAGCAGACAGTATCCGGAGCAGCCGCATCGCTTCACCTGACGCAGCCCACGCTGTCACGGCAGCTGAAGGAATTAGAGGAAGAGTTAGGGAAGAAGCTGTTTGTACGTGGCAGCCATAAGATAGAGCTGACGGAAGAAGGGATGCTGCTGCGTAAGAGGGCTGAGCAGATACTTGAGCTTGTCAGCAGGACAGAGAGTGACATATCGTCCAGCAGCGAATCACTTGCAGGCGACATATACATCGGAGCCGGTGAGACAGATGCGATAAAGCTGATAGCCCGTGCAGCGAGCAAGATGCGCCGTGACCACCCGTTAGTCCACTTTCATATATACAGTGCAGACGGAGCCGATGTAACGGAGCGGCTTGACAAGGGACTGATAGATTTCGGAGTAGTATTCACGCCGGTAGATGACAATAAGCACAACATAATAAAGATACCCTACCGTGACGAATGGGGCATACTGATGCGGCGTGATTCAGAGCTTGCAGGGCAGGCAGTGGTGAAGGCAGAGGAAGTGCGGAAGCTGCCGCTGATAATATCGCGGCAAATAGCGGACAAAGCGCCGGTGATAAAGTGGTTTGGCACACGGCTGGAGAGTCTGGACATAGTATCGACGTACAATCTGGTATACAACGCATCGGTGATGGTGCGTGAAAACATAGGGTATGCGCTGACGCTGGACAAGCTGATAAACGTAAGCGGAGACAGTGAGCTGTGTTTCCGCCGGCTGGACCCGCCGGTATATGCAGAGCTGCATCTGATATGGGACAGGTATCAGGTAATGACGCGGTCGGCACAGAGATTCATAGAGTATGTAAAAGCGGAGATAGAGTGGGAAGGCTCCGGAATTCCGCAGAACATATAAAATAGCAATAGTACCATAAAAGAAAGACTGACTTCCGGAAAAGGGCGCAGTGATTCATAAAAACATTTCACAAAAGGCCGTATGCAAATACGGTCTATTTTGTTGCGTTCAGTTTCAAAACAGCGAATAATAATGATTTACAACGTCGATAATTATTTGTGATTTTCTACAATAATTTACCATTTTTCATATGAAGTTGATAGAAATTGAAACAAGAGGAGACAAAATTATTGACAGTAAGGAATATAAGTGTTATAATAGCATATATAGTTTTTATATGTACAAATTCACTAACCTTCTCAAAAGGAGTTTTCCCAAAATGTATCAAAAAGCCTTTCTATTCAACGGCATCGGCACCAAGGCGGAGCATCTTCTCATCAAGCTGCCACCGGCACTGATAGACAAATATCATTACTATGCAGATGAGGAGTTCACACGTTTAGGGCTGAACAGTGCACTTGAAAAGAATCTTCCGTTCGACAGAAAGGTAGCAGAATGGATCGTATCGCTGTTATGTGACAGAGTGGTATACGAATACTACCTCTCACAGGGCATCATACCGGACATAGGAGCCGGATACAGTTCGGGCATAGTTAGCATCAGCGGATGCTTCGGAGCTGTCTCACACAGCTTTGCCAATGACATCATAATGATGAACCGTGCAACGATGGAATGCCTTTCGCAGCACAATTTACGACTGGACGTAGGAATAATCATAGGACTTGACTATCAGATAGTGAATGAACTTTTCAAGAACAGGTTTTCAAAAGAAGAGCTGATCGTGGGAAGTGCCAACTCGATAATCTCGACGATGATAACCGGCAAAGCGGAGGCGATAGACGACGCGATCGAGCTGTGTCTCCGTGAGGGCGCGATAAAAGCCTACCGGTTCAAGACAGGCGTTGCCTATCATCATCCGATGATGAAGGAATACTGCAAAAAGTACACAGATCTGTGTGCAGGCGGCGAATACCGTGATCCGGACCATCCTATAATATCGATATTTGACAACCGGATAATGACATCCGGAAGTGACATACGAACGGAAAATATAATGAATGTATACACGCCGATCCGATGGGATCTTGCCATAAGTGAGCTTGAGAACATGGGCGTAACAGAATTTTTCGATGTAAGCGCAAACGGCGCAGTAAAGAAGTTCACGCGGGTGAACAAGAAGAAATGCAGAATATATACGCTCGATGAGCTGTAATATATTACGGAGCTCACCTCTCAGAAACCGAGCTCCGGACTAACAGATGGAGGTTTTCAAAAATGAAAGAATTAACAGAACAGACAAAGCAGAATATCACCAACATGATCCTTGACTACTATGCTGAGGAGTGTGAGGTCGATAGAGATTCACTAACAATGGCAACACGCCCTCAGGAAGACCTTGAAAGCGATTCACTTATGTTTGTAGAGATGGTAGAGACGATGTCAGACAAATACGATCTTGACATCAAGCTCCAGAGCATAGGCAAGTATCTGCTCAAGACACCGATGAACACCATGCAGGATGTAGCAGATATGTTCTGCAAGATCTACCAGTACGGAAACGACATAGTAAACCAGTGAGGCAAAGAAAGTGCAGGATAGTATAAGATCAGGGATCTCAGAGCTTCATGCTGAGGGAAAGATCGCTGTTCTGACCATTAATAACGGTCCGAAGAATCTGCTCACAGAGCCGGAATTCATAGACCGCGAGGAGCTTCTTGTCTGGCTGGAGCAGCATCCGCAGACAGAGGCTCTTGTCATAGCGGGAAAAGGGCGGCATTTTTCACATGGAGCAGATGTATCACGTTTTGCAGACGGAGCATCAGCAGGGCTTTCGGAGAAGCTTGAAAGAGCCCGTGAGCTGCTGAGAACCATAGAAGAGCTGCCGGTAGTTACAGCAGCCGCAATAAACGGAGGCTGCTTCGGCGGAGGCCTTGAGATAGCGCTTAGCTGTCACTTCCGGATATGTTCACCGTCGGCATTTCTTGGGCTCACCGAGATAATGCACGGAGTAGTCCCCGGCATGGGGGGAATGGAGCGAATGCTTCGACTGCTTGGCAAAGAGAAAGCACTGCAGCTGATACTTGGCGGAGAGATGCTTTCAGCGAATGACGCGATGACCGCCGGACTTGTGACGAAGATCAGCAAGGAAAAGGATGCTCTTCCGGAAACGATTGAGTATGTGACGGGACTTACCGGCGACAGGAGCCGCGGCCAGATCAGTGCGATACTTGAGACATTCAGCCGTGCGGCAAAAGGCGTTACAGACCCCTCAGCAGGAATGTTTGAAAAGGCACTTTCGGAGAAAAACGGACATGAATAATATATGCAGACTGACTGTCAGAGGATATGAACTGGACTCATTCGGGCACGTAAACAACTCAGTATACCTGCAATACGCAGAGACAGCGATGTGGGACTGTTTTTCAAAGCACGGTCTGTTATCCGTAATGGAGGAAGAGGACATATACCCGGTGATAATGGAGAGCAGTCAGCGTTATATGCATGAACTGAAGCTGCTTGAGAACGTGCGTATCGAGACAGAGATGCACTGTTCAGGTGGAGTACTGAAATACCGTCACAATGTTTACAGTGACGACACAGGCAGGCTTTCATGCAGAATAACCGGCAAGCTGGTATACGTCACACGGCGTGACAGGATGATAACCGACATTCCGGACAGGCTGGTCAGAGCGATGGAATGTGATAACAATGATAATAAAAAAACGAAATGAGAGTATAACCGAAGTATATGTAACGGAAGCTGCGGAGCTTATCCGCAGTACAAAAGAGCTTGGTGAACCGGCGCTGCTGGTGATACACGCAGAGCATCCGCTGACAGACACAGCAGAAACGGAAGTGGCAGAGTATTTCAGGAACGCACCCTATCTTACCGCACTTGCCCGCGGTGATGAGTATGAGCAGACTGAGAGCAGCCAACCGTTCGACTTTGCAATAGCGGAAGCTGAGCTTGAGGGGTATCTCACTGACCTATACAAAGACAGAACGCCTTTGCAGATCAGGGAGATAACGCGGTGTTTCACAAAAGCCCGCAGCGGCGATACCGAAGAGGTAATGGCAGCTGAATCAGCAGGATTCTACAGGCTCATGGCAGAGAAGAATGCTAAGCCGCAGGAAGCTCTGCCGGACTCCGGAGTACCGGAGAACACACCGGATTCATTCACACTTACGGAAGCAGACGGGATACTGACGCTTACCATGAACGCAGCCGGAAATAATCTGATGACCGCATCATTTTTCCGGTACTACGAAGAAATAATGGAGCAGACAGAGCGCAGGGTATCGGAAGGCGGCTGCAAGGGACTGATAATCACCGGCAGCGGCAGACATTTCAGCGTAGGCGCAGACGTAGCTGCACTTGCGCAGCGCTCATCGGAGGAAGAGTGCGATCCGGACAGCAGCGTATTTCCGCCGCAGCATCTCCGCCAGAAGCACTGCTTCACATTCATGCACGAGCTGCCTATACCGGTAGTAAGTGCGGTATCCGGATTCTGTATCGGCTCCGGAAGTGAGATAGCGGTAAGCAGCCACTACAGGGTATGTGAAAAGACGCTGAGAGCCGGACAGCCGGAGTCCACATTCGGCATACTACCGGCTCTTGGAGGTATAACCCGTACCATTGGGATATGCGGCATCAGAGAAGCGTACCGGCTGATAATGACCGGAGAGCTGATGAATGCAGAAACGGCGTACCGGCTGCACTGGGCGGACATAGTGACCGAAAAGAAGCAGAGCGTAAGCGAAGCAGAGGAACTTATCCGGCACATAAGCAGCAAGTACGGACAATTCGACCGGTCACGCATAAAGGAATACCTTGCCTCGTATCTTGAAGAGCGGAGGTCAACTATATGAAAGCAGGGATCATCGGCTACGGAAAGATGGGAAAGGACATATTCCAGCAATTCAGCGACAAGCTGAAGGAAGCGGAGATAACGGTGGTAGTCCGCCGCGGAGCAGAGGAGCACAGCGCACAGTATGTGAAAGCGCTTGGAAAGAGCCTCAGACGCGGCAGGATAACCGAAGAAGAGTACGCATACCGTACAGAGCACACACATTTCACGGAAGATATGGCGGCACTCAGCGGAAGCGATGCAGTTATCGAAGCCATAGCAGAGGACATGGAGGCAAAGCGCGGAGTATTCCGTAGCATATCCGGAACAGTACCGGAGGACTGTCTCCTGCTGACGAACACCTCATCACTGGACATATCGTCAGTATTTGAAGGCATACCGCACCGTGAGCGGTGTATGGGAATGCATTTTTTCTATCCGGTGAAGCTGTCCGGATATACGGAGCTTAACGTCATACCGGAGACCTCACGGGAGGCAGTGGAAAAAGCCGGCAGCATAGTAAAGGCAGTCGGAAAGACACCGCTGGTATTCCGTGGTGAGGAGCATATGTATCTGAATCAGGTACTTGCCTGCGCGGTATCCCACGGGATATACCTGTGTGAATATCTGGAGCTCTCCCCTTCTGAGCTTGAAGAGTCGCTTGTGGATATATTTCCCACAGCGGGAGTATTCGGCATAATCGACAGCGTAGGGCTGGGACTTATGGCGGAGAGTTCAGACAGACTGAGCAGACCGCGTACAAAGGAGCTGCTGCGGTATGGAAAGGGAAAGATGGAGTCATGGCTGAGCAGCGGCTGTCCTGCAGAGACAGGCTGTTTCATGGAGTACATATCTTCCCATACCTCCCCTACCGGACACGACAGCAGCAAAGCCGGACTATACATGACAGCGCTGATACACAACGAGCTGTCAGCCGCACTGGCGGAATACACCGGTGATAAAGAGCAGTTAAAAAACGCCGTAAAGGACACACTGGGGCTTGCGGAGGCCCCCGGGTATTATCATGACCTCTACGGAACAGAAGCGATAAATTCCGCACTTGATGAATTGTACAGAGCAACAGGATCTCTTGCATATAAAGCAAACAAGGAGGTCTGAAAATGAACAAAGTAGTAGTGACCGGCATCGGAGCGATAACAGCGCTTGGGAACAATGCCGATGAATACTGGGAGAATCTTATAGCCGGAAAGAGCGGAATAAGAACGATCACCAGGGTGTCCACAGAGGAGCATGATACGAAAGTAGCCGCAGAGGTAGATGACAGCTTTGAAGCAGAGACATCAAAGTACTGGAAGAAGCGTCAGCTCAGCTCAACGACGATGACGGTACGTATGGGACTTGCATCAGCAGGCGAAGCGATGGAAGATACCGGAGACATATCGGGAATAGACAAGAAGCGTATCGCAGTTATATACGGAGTAGTAAACAACTCCTTCCACGATGCTGAAACGGAGAATTATTCACACGTAACGCTGAAGGTCATGCCGAACTCACTGCCGGCGCTGGTATCCATAAAGTACGGGATAACCGGAGCTGTATTCAACATGAGCACAGCCTGCGCATCGTCAGCATATGCATTAGCGCTGGCGAAGCAGTTCATAGCATCGGGAATGTACGACATGGTCATAACCGGCGGCATCTCCTGCAAGGTATCGCACATGGAGCTTACAGGCTTCAATCAGCTGCTTGCGATGTCGGCAAATCCTGACCCTGAGACAGCCTGCCGTCCGTTCACAAAGGACAGAGACGGCTTCATAATGGGAGAAGGCGGCGGAACGATAGTACTTGAATCGGAGAAATCAGCGAAGAAGCGCGGAGCACATATCTATTGTGAGCTTGCAGGGGCATCGATGATAGGAGAGGCATTCAACCTGACCGCTCCCAAGACCAACGGAACCGGAATGGCGGAGTCCATGCGTGATGCACTGGAAGATGCAGGCATAACACCGGACGAAGTGAGCTACATCAACGCCCACGGCACATCAACGACGCTGAACGATCTGTACGAGACGATGGCGATAAAGGACGTATTCGGCTCACGCTCACTGATAATACCGGTATCATCGATAAAAGCGGCGATCGGGCACACACTTGGAGCCGGCGGAGCGCTTGAGGCGATCGCGTGTATAAAGTCCATAGAGACGGGAATAATACCGCCCACAGTACACTATGACGAGCCTGATCCGGAGCTTGATCTGGATTACGTACCGAACAAAGCGCGCAAGCACGATGTAGAGGTAGCAATATCCAACTCATTCGGATTTGGCGGACACAATTCCACGGTAGTACTGAAGAAGTACAGGGAGGCGTAAGGAATGCCGATCTGTCAGATGAAAACGAATTACAGGATGGACGCCCCTGCGAGGACACGATTCTTACAGGAAACAGCGGCAGAGCTGTCGGACATACTCCGGAAGCCGCTGCCGGCAGTAATGGTAATGCTTGATGAGGCAGAGATGTACATGAACAACAGTGAAGACACGGTATTTTTCGCGGAGTTCAGGTACATACTCCCGGAGGAGTTCAGGGACAGCAAATCAGAATACCTGAAGGTATTTGCAGACCGTATGCTTGAACTGATCCGGAAGCATACCAATGCAGATCCATACCGGATATATATGCAGTTCACGGAGATGACAAGGGACGGAGCATGGAGATACACCGGAAAGGACGGCGACCACAGTAAATGAAATGGGCAGTAAGAGACCTGCTCAATCCAGTAGTAACGCGATCACTGCTTTACGGATGCGATCCCTTTGACATGGAGTACGTACTGAAGCAGATAGATGCGATACAGGTAATGAGCGGACGGAAGATCCAGGCAGTATGGCTTGGAGAATGGGACAGCAAGATAGCACATTATACAGAGCTTATGACAAAAGCGCAGACATCAGGCAGCGCAGTATCAGCGCGTGCATATGCGAAGCTGATAACGGTATGTCACTATGCGAAATACATGATTAATCTTGAGGACATCGACCGCAAGAAGGAGATATACAACGGACTGCGTGAGAGCTACCGGAAATATGCCTCACTACTGCCTACCCGAACGGAGTACATAGAGATACCATCGGAAAGCGGCACAATACCGGCGTATCTGCACTTTCCTGACGACGGCACAAAGAGCAGTTATCCCTGCGTAGTGACTTACTCCGGCATAGGCAGCTGCAAGGAAGAGCTTGAAATGCTTGCAGAGCCATTGCGTGAGCGCGGCATAGCGGTAATATGTCCGGATATGCCGGGCACTGGCGCAGCACTGATGGACAATGGTATCAAATGCGGCGGAGAGAATCTTGACGCAGCCATAGACGGTATATACAGCTATATCCGCAGCAGAGCGGACATAGACATACAACGCACAGGCAACTACGGACTCTGCATGGGCGGCGGCTACGCATTCCGTGCGACGGTAAGGCAGCCCGTAGCGAAAAGCTGTGTAAGCCTGTTCCCGTTATTCATCAACTACTCCAAGCTTGATTCGATACCGATATGGATGAAAAAAGGAAAATGGGCATCATACCAGTACTGTGACGATTTCCACGCATCAATGGAGAAGATAGAGGAAGGCACGATGAAAGCCGACTTTCTCATGGTACAGAGTGATGATGACAACTGGATGACACCGGAGGCATCGGAGAGGCTCTGGAACAAGGCAGAGGGACACAAAGAGCGTATACAGATAACAGAGAAGCCCTCCTACGTATCAGAGGAGACCATCATGCATTCGATGCCGGTAGGAGAGCAATACCACTGGGTAAAGCATGAAGCGGCAGATTTTCTTTCAGTTCGTCTGGGAGGCGCAGAGTAAATGGATAACAATTTTTTCGCATACTATAAAAAGTACGCAGATGAGACGCCTGACAAGGTACTTCTGCGGATAGATGACGACACCGTAACATACGGTGAGTTCATGGAAAAGACGGCAGAGATAGGCTCAGCGATGAAGAAAGCGGGCATATCACCGGATGACAAGGTAGGCATAATCATGCCGAACAGTATCGCATGGTATCTTGTATTCTGGTCAGCAGTACGCATAGGAGCGCAGCCTGTACCCATCGACCCCCAGAGCGGCTCACTGGAGCTGTCGCGGCTGATACCGGCGACCACAGTAAAGGTACTGTTCATAGCAGAGCGCTACAGAAATAACGACATAATCGGAGCAGTCAGCGCACTTGTACCGGATAAGCTGCACATAGACAGATGCATCTGCTATGCAGATAAGAGCGTCGTACCCACCGACAGCACATACATTTCCGCGCCGGACTTTCTCGCGGAGTATTCAGAGAGCAGCTGTGACATATACGAACCGGACCGCACACATACCATATCACTTGCCTGCACCTCAGGCAGTACAGGAACGCCGAAGATACTGTCAGTTCCCAGTTATGGATTTTTCTCCACACAGAGGGACATGGGCGACTATCTTGGCTTCACATCATCTGATGTGATGATGCTTGGAATGACGCTCTATCATCAGGGCGGATTCGGCATGGGTCTGCAGATGACGCTGAAAGGCGGAACGGTAATGTACCAGCCGCAGTTCAACCCGATAACATTTCTTGAGACGGTGCAGAAGTATCACATCAACGTAATACAGCTGACCTCCACGCTTGCGAAGGTGCTGTTATCCACACCGGACTTTGATAAATACGACCTGTCCAGTGTACGAATCTGTTACTTTGCCGGAGAGGTGCTTCCGGCTGAGATAGCGCAGATATTCGTAGAGAAGCTGGGCATAAGGGTAATAAACATCATCGGTTCATCTGAGACCTGTACCATGGTAGTATGGGATTCCGCGAAGGATGCCGGTTCAGACCCCAGTGATTTCCGCAGACTGCCGTTCACGGATTACCGTGTAATAGACGCAGCCCGCAATGACGTACCGATCGGCGACACCGGAGAGCTGTGCATCTATACCGAAGGAGTAATAACGGACTATTTCGGCAATCCGGAGTTATCAGCGGAGAAGATACTGACAGACGAAGAGGGACGCCGGTGGTTCTGCACAGGCGACTTAGTGAACCGTCTGCCTGACGGAGTAGTACGATTTGCGGGACGAAGCAAGCGAATAATAAAGCGCGGCGGCAATCTTGTACACGCAGAGGAAGTAGAAGCGTGTCTGCTGACGCACCCGAAGGTAGCGGCGGCAGCAGTAACAGACGAACCGCATCCTGTCATAGGCCAGCAGATAGTAGCGTACATACAGCCAAAGGGTGATGAGACAATAACCAGAGGCGAGCTTGCGCGATATTTTGACGGAAAGCTGTCCGCCTACAAGGTACCTGACAAGGTAGTGCTTGTAGAGGAAATACCGAAGGATATAGGCAAGATACAATTCAAATATCTCAGAAAAAAGGAGAGTAAAATATCATGAACGATCTTAACTGGAACAGCTTCAAACAGGCAATATCGGATTACGTAGGAGTAGACGCAGCAGAGATAAACGAAGATACGGACGTATATGATGATCTGTATCTTGACTCACTGGGACTTTTCGGACTTGGCGCGCACATAACAGACAGCTACAAGGTAAGCGTACCGCTCTCACTGGTAGCAGCCATCAGCAAGGTAGGCGATATGTTCCGTCTGCTCAAGGAGAAAGGCACACCGTTAACGAGATGATACTGTTTTTTCTGCCTCACGCAGGTGGCTCAGCGAAGAGCTACTGCACATTCAGGAGGTACCTGCCGAAGGAGCTGAAAGTGATACCGATGGAGCTGTCAGGCAGGCTGATGCGCTCATCGGAGCCGATGCTTACGGACATACAGAGCTGTGCAGCGGACCTGATAAACGTTCATAGGGAGGCGCTGAGCTCGGAGGGATACGCATTATTCGGTCATAGTCTTGGAACACTGCTGTGTACAGAGCTTGTACGCCAGCTTAGTGCAGAAGGGATTCATCAGCCGGAGCACGTATTCTTATCCGGCAGATGCGCACCTGATCTTGAACTGCATTGTATTGAAGATGCAGAGACAGCCACAGATGAAGAGATAGTGAAATACTTTCTTGGCAGCAGTCTGATGCAGCCGATGGCGATACCTGATCCGCAGCTGAAGGAGATACTTGACCGCAATCTGTGTACAGATGTACGTATGGCGGAGCGATACAGTGTCACGCCGGAGGAGGTAAGATTCCCCTGTGATCTGACAGTAATGTACGGAACAGAGGACAGAATACTTCAAGGAGCAGACATGGCACAGTGGGAGCGTTTCACAGCAGGGCGCTGTGAAGTGATACCATTCACCGGGGATCATTTCTACTACAATGCCCACAAGCAGGAGGTCTGTGAGATCATAGCAGACCGGCTGAACATATGAAAAAAAAGCAGTCCGCATCAGAGACGATCTGAATGCGGACTGTTTTATTATTGGATATTATTCTTATTTCGCTGACTATTGCGGTACTGTTCGGGGGTCATACCGACGATCTGCCGGAATTTACCGGTAAAGTAGGAAACGCTGTTGAAGCCGGAGCGTTCAGCAATATCCATCACGAACATATCGGTATTATTAAGCAGCTGCCTTGCTCTGTTTATTCTGCTGGCGATAATATCGCTGATGATAGCGGTACCGAAGTATTCGCGGTAGAGGTGCTGAGTACGTGAGCGGCTGAGGCCGATCTCGTCGGCAATATCATCAACAGTCCACTGTTTTTCCGGAGAGGAAGTAAAGATCTCGCGGACATTGACGAACTGGTCATAGTGGGACTTATCCTGACGGTGAGTGATACTATCCGCAGTTTTTACGGCATTGAAAGCGCCTCTTTCCTGAGGAGCGAGGTATTTTTCAGCCAGCAGATAGAGGAGCACTCTCAGGAAGCAGTTGATCTTCTGGATCCTGTAAGGTGAGGGACTCATAAACTCGGCATAGAAAGCGAAGAAAGCGTCAGTGATATTAGTGAGGTCAGCGGTCTCGACAGGGGTATCGACGGGGATACCCAGTTCACTGATGAGAGCAGTCTCCTCCGGATCCGGAACAAAAGAGAGCCGGTCGGCAGCAAGGATGCAGTCAGAAGAGCAAAGAATTTTCTTATCGGGACTGCAAAGCACAAAGCCGGAAGAAACGGAAGCAGATCCGGCGGAGAATCTGATCTTAGCCGGAGTTCTTATCAACAGAAGGTTCCACTTATCATCACGATCGATACTGAGAGGAGAACCCTCATATTTTTTATTATATTCAGCATTAATGACAGTCATATCCTTCATCCCTTATAAAAAAATGATCTGGCGCCAAGCGTCAGTTAAAGGCAAAGCGCAGGTTGAGTACTGTGCTGCCTTAATATAAAGCCCTGTTTTCCTGAGAAAACAGGGCTTAGCGTCAAGTATGGTAATTATTTATCAGTGAGCTTCTGCTTGATAGCGACCATGTCGAAGGCATTGACCTTACTATCGCCGTTAACGTCCATATTAGCAGGAACGATACCGGGAGTAGCCTTATTGAGGAGCCATGACTGGAGCTTAACAGCATCAGCGATAGAGATAACTGAGTTACCGTCAACATCTCCGGGAGACTTTCTTGCATTCTGGCGGCTGTTGAGGTTAAACTTCTTAATGTCGCAGAAATTAACGCCATTGGAAGAAGCGTATTTTTCAACAGTAGAGCCGGACTCACCGACGAGCATGAATTCGCCCATGACCTTACCGGAAACGAAACCGATAGCCTTTGTATCGATCTTAGGATCGCCGGTAATAACGATCTCATAGAGAACAGGGCAATCAGAGAATGCATAAGAGCCGATAGAAGCCAAAGAACGTGTATCATTGCTCTGGAGAGTAACAGTTCTGAGGGAAGCATTATTAGAGAAAGCGCTGCTTCCGATGTTTTCGGAGTAGATAACAGCGTCTTCGAGGAAATCGCACTTAGAGAAAGCACTTGAGCCTATAGACTTAGCATTAACATCGATCTTTCTGAGGCTGCCGCAGTTAGCGAAAGCGTTATTGCCGATACTCTGAGCCTTTTCCATCTTGATCTCATTGAGACCGGAATAAGCGAAAGCGTTATTGCCGACATTGATAATAGAAGCCAGATTGAAGGAAGCAAGAGCCGGGCAGTTATAGAATGCATTAGCCGGAATATCAGAGATACCGACGAGCTTAACATCAGAGAGGTTGAGACAGTCACTGAAGATAGACTGAGTGAGCATACCAGCCTCAACGGACTTGAGAGAAGCGCAGTTCTGGAACTGATTAGTACCGGTGAAGGTAGTAGTCTTGTCCATAGGAGCGGTCTGAAGAGAAGTACAATCCTTGAAAGCATTGCCGGCGATAGACTTAGCGATCAGGGACTTGGTAGGATCATTCTGATTCTTAATGATCTTGAGGCTCTTATCGCTCTGGAAAGCGCTGCTGCCGATAGTAGTAGCATTAGTAACGACTTCCTTGAGCTCCGGGCAGTTATAGAACATATTATTAGTGATCTCACCCTGATAAGCAGCATTTTCAAGAGCAGCGCAGTTAGAGAATACAGAAGTACCTACAGAGAAAGAAGCGGCATCTTCTGAGCGGATAACAGCCTGCTTGAGGTTAGCGCAGTCAGAGAAAGCGTTATTACCGATAACGACGGTACCGCCGGTCATACCCTCAATGTTGATCTTATTGATACCGCTGTTCTGGAACGCATTAGCACCGATAGTGGAGATAGAACCCTTTACCTCAATATCGAGAGCAGAGCAGTTCTTGAAGCAGCTTGAACCGTAGTCAGCAGCAGCGATAGCATTATCGCCGTCCTTAATGCTCTTGAGGGAAGCGCAGTCATAGAAAGCGTTAGCCTCAATGATACGGAGTGACGGCATATTCAGCTTCTGAAGGGCCTTGCATCCGCTGAAAGTATCAGTAGTACAGATCTCGATCTTAGTGAGGTCGCCGTCAACAGTTTTCAGAGCAGTACAGCCCTTGAATAAGCCCTTAGGGATCTTATTGCCGTGTTTATCAAGAGTAACGGTGATCTTTTCAGCGCCGGAGCAGTTATTGAAAACATACTCACCATACTCATCGGAAAGGAGAGTAATAGTTTTGAGAGCTGAGCAGCCGTCCATAGCATACTTACCGACAGTTTTACACTTAGCAACCTTGAACTCAGTCATCTCTGAGCAGCCCTTGAATGAATACTCACCAATATCAGAGCACTTAGGAAGATCAGCAGTAATAAGTGAAGAGCAGCCGTTGAAAGCATTGTTACCGACCTTTTCAACATCGGTATAAGAAGCTTCGAGGAGGCTTGAGCAACCATTGAAAGCATCATTGAGGATCTCAACGATACCGTCGCCGTTGTAAACGGACTTCATAGACTTACAGTTTCTGAAGCAAGCCTCAGGGACCTTAGTGATAGACTTAGGGAGGTCGCAGGAAACGAGGGAAGTACAGCCGCTGAACATTTCGTTACCGAAGCCGTAGCCCAGGTTATTACCGTGGTCAACCCAGTCATAGATAGTATCCGGGATACCCTTGACTTCCTTCAGACCGGTACAGTTGCTGAAAACGCCGCCGCCGAGAGCTTCAAGGACGTCATTGAACTGAATATCAGTCAGTGAGGTACAGCCCTGGAAGGTATTCTTATCGCAGCAGATGGTATTCTTACCGAACTTGATGCTTGCAACGCCGGTACAGTTCTGGAAAGAAGCGATGCTGAGCCACTCAACGTTATCGGACATATTAACAGCCTTGATATTCTTGCAGTTAGAGTAAGCATTCTGACCGACATAGAGATCCTCGTAACCGGAAACATCAGCGGGGAAGCTTGCGAAGACAGGCTCAGAAACAGGAGTATTATTGAAAGCGCTTGCACCGATTCTTCTGATGAAATCGGGGTGAGCGAAAGTGATAGTACTGAGCTGAGTAGAATCGCAGAAGTTATCGGGGATAGTAGGCATATCGCAGTTAACGTTCAGAGTTTTCAGACCGCTTCCCTGGAAAGCGCCCTTACCGACAAAGTTAACAGAAGCAGGAATATCGATCTCTGTTATGTACTGGCACTTATTGAAAGCAGAAGCGCCGATATACTTGATACCGCTGAGGTTAACAGTTTTGAGGTAAGACTGAGCGAAAGCGCTGTCAGCGATGAGAGCGATCTTATTGCCGAGGAACTGGTCACCGATCTCCTTTTCCTTGATATATTCCTGGAGAGAATCCGGAACAGCAATCTCAGCGGAGAGGTCTACATCGAGGGTAGTACTTTTAGTTTTCATAATACCGATGCAGTACTCAGTTCTTTTGACTTCCTGTTTACCTGCATCATCGGGACCCTTGACATCGACCTTATAGAGAGAATATCTCATTCCGTCGGCGTCCCAGTTTGACTCATCGGTCCAGTAGTTATACTCCTTGGAGTCGCCGTTTTTATCCTTACCGTTAAACTTTGCACCTGCGAGTGAAATAGAGTAAGTATAGATCTGAGTATCGGCATAAGGATTAGAATACTTGGAAGCATTCTTGCCGGGGAAAGTAAGAGTATCAGCTGCGACAGCAGTCATAGATACAGAAGATGAAGCAGTATCGGACTTAGGAGTGTAATTGAGGCCTGGGAGACTGCTCAGGACACAGAGTGCAGCGAGAACTGCAGCGATTGACTTCTTCATGGTTTTTTCATCCTTTCTGGAATAACCCTATATAAATATGATATGAAAAAGATATACTGTACCGTTCATGTAATGTAAATACACAAAAATGATACAGCACTATGCTACATATTATACCATTACTCAAAGTAAAAATCAACAGATAATAAATTATTTTCACACTATGCATAATTTTAGCGCTAATTATTTGTAGATTACATCAATAATTCTTCCGAATTCTCTCACAAAATATACACATTGTTATTTTATGATAAAATCCGACAAATTGTTAAAGTTGTTTGATATATGCATTCCGACGAATAATGAGGCTTAGCAGCAATGGACAGCACACACATTTCACAAATCACAACAAAACAGCTGACAGATGACCGGAAACAAAAAGACAGCTTCCCCGCAGTAACAGGGAAGCTGAGCATCTTATGGTCTTTTAATTAACAGACTGGCAACAATTATCTGCTCATTAATTAAGGAGGTCAAATACCTTATAACGAATTATCTGATAGCCGCAAAAGCATCATCGAGAGCAGCGATGAGGTCATCGATATGCTCAGTACCGATAGAGAGGCGGATAGTAGTGGGCTTGATACCCTGCTCTTTGAGTTCCTCCTCAGTGAGCTGAGAATGGGTAGTAGAAGCGGGGTGGATAACGAGGGACTTAACGTCAGCCACATTAGCGAGGAGCGAGAAGATAGCGAGGTTATCGATAAACTTCTTAGCATCGTCCTCAGAGCCCTTTATATCGAAGGTAAAGATACTGCCGCCGCCGTTGGGGAAGTATTTTTTATAGATCTCGTGGCTTGGCTCAGAGCTGAGGGAAGGATGGTGAACAGCCTCTACCTGCGGATGAGCAGCGAGGTACTCAACGATCTTCTGAGCGTTGGAGGTATGACGTTCAACGCGGAGGGAGAGAGTTTCCAGACCCTGTAAGAAGATGAACGCATGGAAGGGAGAAAGAGTAGCACCGGTATCGCGGAGGAGGATAGCTCTGATATAAGTAACGAAAGCAGCGGGACCGGCAGCAGCGGAGAAGCTTACACCGTGGTAGCTTGGGTTAGGCTCAGAGATCCACGGGTATCTGCCGGACTCAGCCCAGTCGTAATTACCGCTGTCAACGATAACGCCGCCGATAGCAGTACCGTGACCGCCGATGAACTTAGTAGCAGAATGAACGACAATATCAGCGCCATACTCAATAGGACGAACAAGGAAAGGAGTAGCGAAAGTATTATCCACAACGAGGGGGATATTATGAGCATGAGCGATCTTAGCAATCTTTTCAATATCGATGGCATTGGAGTTAGGATTTCCGAGTGTTTCGATGTAAAGAGCCTTAGTATTCTCATTTATAGCCTTCTCGAAAGCGTCATCGTCCTCAGGATCAACGAAAGTAGTAGTAATGCCGTAGAGCGGGAGAGTATGAGCGAGGAGGTTATAGGTACCGCCATAGATAGTCTTTGAAGCGACGATATTCTCACCGGCTTTAGCAAGAGCCTGAATGGTGTAGTTGATAGCAGCAGCACCGGAAGCAAGGCCCAGAGCAGCGGAGCCGCCCTCAAGAGCAGCGATACGCTTCTCGAAAACATCCTGAGTGGAGTTAGTAAGTCTGCCGTAGATATTACCAGCGTCCTTGAGGCCGAAACGGTCAGCAGCGTGCTGAGAGTCGCGGAAAACGTAGGAAGTAGTAGCGTATATCGGAACAGCTCTTGCATCAGTAGCAGGGTCGGGATTCTCCTGACCAACGTGGAGCTGAAGGGTTTCAAAATGATAATTATTAGACATGATAAATTCCTCCTGAAAAATGAATATATAAAAGAATAAAACGTGAAATCGAAAACAAACAGTGGATCAACATCGATGACCGCTGCACATTCGGTCGTGATCTGTGATAATAGTGCGGAGGAGGTATAAAGTAGAAGTATTAAGCATATTACCGCTCCTTTTCTTTGGTATGTCTATATTATACATCGGATTAGTGTATTTGTCCAATGCATAAAATCCATAGTTAGTTATAGATTTAATCTATAACTGAGAGACTTGAAAATAACGAGGGTGTATGTTATACTTAGTATATAAATATGATTACTATGGATTAAAGGAGATGATATTTAAATGAAAATATCGACCAAAGTAGAGTGCGGAATAATAGCGCTTGTAGATATAAGTATCAACTCAGTCGGTGGAAGGATAGTGAAGGTAGCGTCCATATCGGAGCGCAACAACATATCCGCGAAGTATCTTGAACAGATACTGCCGCTGCTGAGGCAGGCGAAGATAATCAACAGTGTAAAGGGAGCCAGCGGAGGATATGTACTTGCGCGGCAGTCTGAGGAAATAACGCTGAAGGAGATCGTAAACGCACTGGACAACACGATACTTACGAACACATCGTTCAACGGAAAGCTGGAATCCCCTGCTACAGCGGCAATATCGGAGTGTCTGTGGGAGCCGCTGACGGATTATATGCAGATATTCTCCCAGAAACTGACGCTGAAGGAGCTGACGGACAGATACAGTGAGATAATCAGTAAATGTACGCCGGAGCCTATGTACTACATATAAAAATGACAAATAGCAAACAAATTATTAATAATATACAATAAATGACATATCAATATTCATCAATTTGCTTGACAAAGTGAAATGAATATGATATAATGATACATAGCGGAGTGAAACTCCAAAGGGGGAGCTGTCTGTAGGGGATAGCTCCCTTTTAGTATATCCAAAAAATATGACCTTTGGTCAGAAAAAGTATTAAAACCTATTGACAAAAGGATAGGAATGTGGTATAATCCATATAACATGACCAATGGTCATTTTTATAAAGGAGGAGTAAAATGGCATCAGACAATGTAAAGAAGGTCCTCGAAGCGGAAGCTGAGTCAGACAAAAAGACAGCGGAGGCAAGGCGCAAGAGTGAAGAGATAATCAGCAATGCCCAGCGTGACGCATCACTGGCGATACAGAAGAAGCTGAGTGAAGCCAACGCAGAAGCGGACAAGCTGAGGAAGGCAAACGCCGCGAAGCTGGAAGAGTACAAAAGCAAAGCAGAAGAGGAATGCAGCATTAAGCTTGCGGATCTCCGCAGCAAAGCGGAGGCAAATGCATCAGCTGCAATAGACGCAGTGATAGAGAGGTTTTTCAGCTGAAAGGAGGAATAAGGGATAGGATATGGCAAAGCTCAGAATGAAAAAGATTGAGCTTATCGCCCCGCTGACTGACAGCAAGAAGATAGTGGAGCTCCTGCAGCGCCGCGGAGTAGTAGAACTATGCCGCAACACAGATGAGGAGCTTGAACAGACGAATGTAGCAGCTGTAACGGGAGAGTTTGAAAAATTCCGGACCACAGCGGTACAGGCGCTGGAGATAATCGACCGTTACGCTCCTGCGAAGGCAGGTATAGCGGATATGTTCGGCGGACGGACGGAGGTCGAGAAGCACGCATTCGGCGAAAGGGCGACAAAGCTTGAAAAGATCATGAATGCAGCCAATGAGATAATACGCTGTGAGCGGACGATAACCGAATCACAGGCAGATCAGGCGCAGCTGGAAATGAAAACGGATATGCTGCGGCCGTGGAAGAAGCTGGACGTACCGCTGAACTTCAAAGGCACAGCAAAGACAGCCGCATTTATTGGTACGATGCCGCGCATGATAGACCCGCTGGTGCTTGAAGCGGAGCTGCCGGAGGGCTGCTGCGTGGAGATAATCAACGCATCGAAGGAGCAGACCGATCTGTTCATACTATGCAGCAAGACGGTGGCAGAGGAAGCGGAGGACTATCTACGCCGCAGCTCCTTTGCAGCGGTCACGGAGAATGACAGCCGTACACCGGCGCAGATAATAGCAGACTGCAACGCACAGCGTGTGGAGCTGAGCAAGAAGCGCGATGCCGCAGAGAAGCGGATAACGGAGCTTGCAGATTGTCGCAAGGAGCTGCAATTCGCAGTTGACTACCTGACGATGCGCAAGGATAAATACGATGCACTGGACTCACTGGGCTTCACCGGCAGCACATTTGTCCTTACGGGATACATACCGGAGAAGTACTGTGAGCGGCTGCGGCTGGAGATAGAAGCGAAGTATCCGGCATCTATCACGATAACGGATCCCGGCGAAGATGAAGACGTACCGGTGCTTCTGGAGAACAGCCGGTTCTCGGCGCCGGTGGAAGGGATAACGCGGATGTACGCGATGCCGTCGAAATCGGACGTAGACCCTACGCCGATAATGTCATTTTTCTACTATTTATTCTTTGGAATGATGCTGTCGGACGCCGGTTACGGACTGGTAATGGTCATAGGCACGATGATAGCGCTGAAGAAGTTCAGAATGGAAGAGAGTATGCGCAAGACGCTGACGATGTTCCGCAACTGCGGCATCTCCACGATAATCTGGGGAGCGCTGTTCGGCAGCTGGTTTGGCGACATAATACAGGTAGCCGGACGGGAGTTCTTCGGCAAAGAGATAGGCAGCACGGCACTGTGGTTCGAGCCGCTGACAGATCCGGTCAAGCTGCTGCTTGTATCCTTCGGGCTTGGAATACTGCACCTGTTTCTGGGAATCGCAGTAGCCTTCAAGATGACATGGTCCGAAGGTAAAAAGCTGGACGCAGTACTTGACGCAGTACCGGTATATCTGACAGTACTTGGCGTAGCGCCCATAGGTGCAGCGATGTTCATAGAAGTACCGTCAGCACTGAAGACAGCAGGAATATACACACTGCTTGCCGGAGTGATACTGCTTGTACTGACAGCCGGAAGGAGTTCCAAGTCGGTATTCGGCAAATTCTTCGGCGGACTGTACGCGCTGTACAACACAGCGACAGGCTACTTAGGCGACATACTTTCATACTCCCGACTGCTTGCCCTCGGACTTGCAACGGGAAGCATAGCCAGTGTAATAAACCTTATCGGTACCATGCCGCAGAACAAGGTAGTAAAGCTGATAGTACTTGCGCTGGTATTCGTAGTAGGGCACACTGCGAACCTTGCGATAAACCTGCTTGGCGCGTATGTCCACACAGACAGATTACAGTTCGTAGAGCTGTTCAGCAAATTCTACACAGGCGGCGGAAGGGAATTCACACCGCTTTCAGTAAATACGAAGTATATCAAATTCAAGGAGGAAAATTTCAATGACTAACGGAGTAGTATTAGCAATAATCGGAGCTGCACTTGCAGCACTTTTAGCAGGAATAGGATCAGCAAAGGGCGTAGGCCTTGTAGGAGAGGCAGCTGCAGGCGTCGTATCAGTAGACCCGTCGAAGTTCAGCAAGGTACTTCTGCTTGAGCTTCTCCCGGGTACACAGGGACTCTACGGACTTATCGCAGCGATGTTCATACTTATCCGCACCGGAGTACTTGGCGGAAACGCAGCAGACCTCACCACAACGCAGGGACTTGCATATCTTGCCGCATCACTTCCTATAGCAATAGTAGGTCTTATCTCCGGCATAGTACAGGGCAGGACAGCCGCAGCCGGCGTAGGCATCACAGCTAAGAAGCCTGACCACAACGGAAAAGCCATCATCATGGCAGCAATGGTAGAGACATACGCGATCCTTGCGCTCCTTATCTCAGTACTGATGATACTCAACATAGCAGTATGACGGAGGGAAGGCAATGGATGGAATTGAAAAGATCCTGAACATCATACAGCAGCAGCAGAAAGAAGCAGAAGAGAGCATACTGAACGCAGCGAAGAAGAAAGCAGACCACATATTTCTTGAAGGCAGGGAGAAAGCGCAGAAGGCATACAGCGACCAGCTGGAGAGGATGACGGCCCAGCTTGAGCGCGACCACACAAATGCCTGTGCATCGGTAGATGCAGACATGAAGCGCCGGTATCTTGCCTGCAAGGTAGAGTGTATCGATGCAGTCATAGCGAAGACGCTGGAGAAGCTGTCGGAGCTGCCTGACGGAGAGTATTTTGAGCTGCTGAAGAAGCTGGCAGCGCGTTCAATACGCAGCGGTGACGGAGTAATATCGCTGAGTGAAAAGGATCTGCAAAGGATGCCGCCAGATTTTGAGACTGACCTTAACGGCATAGCGCAGAAGGCAGGCGGCACCATAAAGGTATCGAAGGATCCGGCAGACATCAGGGACGGATTTGTCCTGACCTACGGACTGATCTCGGAGAACTGCGGATTCAGTGAGATAATGGAAGCAGAGAAGGAAGCTGTGCGTGACACAGCAGCGCAGGCATTATTCGGGCAGGTGAGCTGATGAGTACGACGAAATATGCAAACGCAGTAGCAGCAATAAAAGCGATGGAGAACCAGCTGTTGACCCGCGGGGATATAGATCAGCTGATAAACGCATCAGGCAGCAGCGAGATACAGTCGCTGATAGCAGCGAAGCGCGGAACAGGCAGCGGTCCCGGCACACTGAATGAAGTATGGGAGACCATAAGCAGCTATGCGCCGGAGGACAAGGAGCTGAGAATACTGCTCTACCGCAGCGACTTTCATAACCTGAAAGCGGCGCTGAAAGCGCTGATAGCCGGACGCGACCCGAAGGAATACTACATACGACCCACGGGACTTGACCTTGACACGCTCAGTCCCCTGCTGGCAGCGAAGGACTACGAATCCCTGCCGGAGCACATACGCAGCACGGCAGAGGAAGCATACGAGCTGCTGACCCGCACTCTTGACGGACAGCTTGCAGACTCACTGATAGACACCTCCGCAATGAAAGCGATGCAGGCAGATGCGGAGCGATACGGCACAGGCTTCATGCAGGACTATGCGAGGCTGGTAACAGCAGCCGCGGACATAAAGACCGCCTACAGATGTGCACTGATGAAGAAGCCGCGGAATTTTGCAGAGCTTGCGATCTGCGGCAGTACCGGACTTGACAAGGACGATCTGATAGAAGCAGCCCTCAGCGGAACAGAGTCACTCTTTACTCTGCTGGAATCATCGCCCTATGATGAAGGTGGAAAACTGCTGGCGAAGTCCCCTGCCCTGTTTGAGAAATGGTGTGACGATGTGATAATGGAGCTTGCAGAAGGAGCTCGTATGAAGGCATTCGGAGCCGATCCGCTTGCAGCATATTATATCGCAGCGGAGGCGGAGCTGAAAAATCTGCGTATCATCAGAGTATGCAAGGAATCCGGCGCAGACAAGGAAACGATAACTGAAAGGATGAGGAAGCTCTATGTCTGACAGATACAAAGCAGCGGTAATAGGCGACACAGCCAGTGTATCGGGATTTGCGGCACTGGGGCTGTCGGTATTCCGTGAGACAGAGCCGGAGAAGATAACGAAGCTGATAAACCGGCTTGCAGCCAATGATTTTGCAGTGATATACATAACAGAGCCTGC
>CADBNS010000191.1 GCA_902796065.1 Ruminococcus flavefaciens | reverse complement strand
GACTCGAAAGCGAACTTAGGCTTGCCGATCTCCTTCTGGATATCGCTGATGAAAGCGACCATCTTCTTGATCTCCTCATGACCCTTGAGGATAGCGTCGAGCATAGTGTCCTCAGGGACCTCGTTAGCGCCAGCCTCGATCATAACGATCTTTTCAGCAGTACCTGCAACAGTAAGAACGAGGTCAGTCTTAGCGCGCTGCTCGAGGGTAGGATTGAGAACGATCTCGCCGTTTACGAGACCAACGTTGATACCGGCGATAGGACCGTTCCACGGAATATCTGAGATAGAGATAGCGATAGAAGTAGCGATCATACCTGCGATCTCAGGGGAATTATCGGGCTCAACAGCGAGGACAGTCATAACAACGGAAACGTCATTTCTCATATCCTTAGGGAAGAGAGGACGGATCGGACGGTCAACGCAGCGTGAAGTGAGAATAGCCTTTTCAGTTGGCTTACCCTCGCGCTTTGTGAAGCTGCCGGGGATCTTGCCTACTGAATAGAGGCGCTCCTCGTAGTCAACGGAGAGGGGGAAGAAGTCGACGCCCTCTCTTGGCTTAGCGCTTGCAGTAACGTTAGCCATAACAACGGTCTCGCCGTAGCGTACCCAGCAGGAACCGTTAGAAAGGCCGCAGGTCTTACCGGTCTCAACAACGAGAGGTCTGCCGGCATAAGTAGTTTCAAAAGTTCTGTAGTTTTCAAACATAGAAAAGCCTCCTGTATAAAAATAGTATAGCAGCGGCTTTAGCAATAAACTCTGGCACGTCGCGGGGACGTACTACAGTTTAATGCTAATAGCCTTGGCTGCTTTGTTATACCGCTTTTACTTCAGCGATATAAAGACTTAAAGGCAGAAGGGGAGTCCCCTCTGCCTTAGAATGACGCAGATTACTTACGGAGACCGAGCTTTTCAACGATAGCACGGTATCTGTTGATATCCTTCTTCTTGAGATAGCCAAGAAGGTTACGTCTGTGACCGACCATCTTGAGAAGACCTCTTCTTGAGTGGTGGTCATTCTTGTGGGTCTTGAGGTGTTCAGTCAGGTCGTTGATTCTCTTAGTGAGGATAGCGATCTGGACCTCAGGAGATCCTGTGTCATTAGCGTGGGTTCTGTTAGCCTCAATAACGGCTGTTTTTTCTTCTTTCAGTAACATTGAAAGCACCTCTTAATAAATATTCCGCTTACATAGAAAGGGGTGAATGTAATGAGGACAAGCCCGGTTCCAAGTACGCGGTGAGAATATTATAACACACAAAAGCGGAATTGTAAAGGGGTTTCAGAAATTTTTTTAAAAGAGGGCAGAATAGTATAAAAAAAGCTGATGTAAAATAAATGTTATTAAATAAAAAGAAAAAATCATAAGAATAATATTGACGAGCGCACGGAAATATTATATAATAAAAATGTATGAAAAACTGCAGAACACAGACCGTCAGCGCAGAATGACGGTATATAGCGGAAGAAGTGATAAATTGAAAAATAAAGCAGCAGCATCTGTACTCAGTGCAGATATGCTTGAACTTGGATCAGAGATAAAAAGGATGGAGCAAAGCGGAGTCGATATGCTCCATTTTGATGTGATGGACGGGATATTTGTAAATAATATTACATTCGGATTGCCTGTGCTTGAGCTGGTACGCAAGGCGACAGTCATGACCATCGATGTCCATCTGATGATAACCGATCCGCTGAAGTATGCGGAGAGGTTCGCAAAGGCAGGAGCTGACATCATCTCCTTCCACCTCGAGAGCGAAAGTGAGCCTATGGCAGTCATAGAAGCCATAAGGCAGGCGGGAGCGCGTCCGGCGCTGGCAGTAAAGCCTGCGACACCGGCTGAGGCGGTCTATGAGTATCTGCCGTACATCGACATGGTGCTTGTGATGACAGTAGAGCCGGGCTTCGGCGGACAGAGCTTCATGTACGATATGATGGACAAGGTGCGCCTTATCCGTGAGAGGATAAGAGCAGCCGGACTGTCTGCTGACATCGAGGTAGACGGCGGAATAAACGACAAGACTGCTGGGATAGTCAAGGAAGCAGGTGCAAATGTGCTTGTATCGGGAAGCTATCTTTTCGGAGCAAAGGACATGAAGAAAGCAGTCAATAAGATTAAGGATGATTTCAGATGCTGAATAAAGCGAAGCAGGACCGCCATGTGTGGCTTGACATTATACTTACACTATGCACTTATGAGCTTATGGCTTATTTTTACTACGGGATGCGCACAGTCGTTCTGGCAGGGATCTGCGCCGCAGCTGCGGCAGCTGCAGAGCTGGTATCAGTGCGCCTTATGGGACGCAGATTCACAGCGGACGATCTGCCCTGCACCTCAGATGCGCTGATAACTGCACTGATGGTGCCGGCGGTAATGGACATGAAAGCAGCAGCGATAGCAGTGATATTTTCCGTAGTAGCAGCAAAGAATATATTCGGAGGAAGGAAGAACATGATCTTTTCTCCGGCAGCGGCAGCGTATGTATTCATGCTGACATCGTGGAAGACGCAGGTGCTCCAGTTCACGGAGCCCCATGTGCATACGGCGATATTCGGAAAGGCAGAGGAGCTTGTGAACTCTGCCAGCCATGCGTTCAATATCAGCGGCAGCCTTGACTACACCAACTTTGAGCTGATAATGGGTAATTTCCCCGGACCTTCGGGCTCCGGATGCGTACTGCTGCTCATGGTATCGGCGGTAGTGCTGCTGTTCCGCCGGGACATATCGGCAGGAGCATTTATAGGCAGCGTGGCAGGAACGATAGCCATGTGCTGTATAGCGCCTGATTCCGACACAGTCATGCATTCCATAAAGTACACATTCATCACGAACATGACACTGTTTGCATCAGTGTACATCGTAGCGGACAGAAGAATAGCACCGCGCAAGGAGCATTTCGCATTTTTCTACGGACTGTTCATAGCGGTATTCTCATATATTATAGTAATGACTACCGCAAAGGAGAACGCGATAGTGATAGTATCACTGCTGTTCACACCTGTAGCACTTGGCATCAGGAACCTTGAAAAGCGTATCGATCTTGCAGTTGCAGAAGAAGCAGCAGCACAGAGCGCGAACGCCGGAGAGGAGGCAGCGGCAGTTGAGTAAAAAGAAATTCCATCCCTTTGAGGGAATATGGAGGGACAATACGGTACTGTCGTCACTGATGGTCATATCACCGGTGATCGTGTGCGGAGACACGCTCCGCAATGCAGCTGCGCTGATATATGCATTTTCAGCGATAACGCTGCTGTCGGTGCTCATATCCTCATTCGTACCTAAAAAGCTGCCATATGCGGCGAAGATAGTGATATACGCGCTAATATCATCGGCGGTATACATACCGGTGAAGCTGGCGGCACAGGAGTTCTTTCCGGGAGTAGTCAGCCGTGTGGGCATATATTTTCCGCTGCTTGCGGTGAATTCGCTGATAGTATTCCAGACTGAGGCGAAATTCTTCCGTATGCCCAAGAAGCATATGCTGGTATCACTTATATCGTACATAATCGGATTTGACGCAGTAATGCTTATCACCGCATTCGTCCGTGAGCTCATAGCATACGGCACGATCAACAGCAGGATGGCAGATGCAGACACGCTCATAAGCGGACTGGGACTGCCCTTCGGCGGCTTCATACTTCTTGGACTGTTCTGCGGAGTCTACAGAGCACTGCGCAGTCTGTTCACAGGGGAAGACAAGGAGGCTGACTGATGTTTCTGATAACCGATCTTATAGCGCTGCTTACAGCGAATCTGATTCTGACACAGGCGCTTGGAACGAGTACTCTGTTCATAGCGGCAGACAACAGGCGCAGCCTTATATGGACAGCTCTTTCCATAACGCTGTTCACCACAGCGGGATCATGTGCAGCGTACATGACCGACTGGCTGCTTCCGGCAGCTGCAAAGGATCTGACGCTGCTGATGTACACCTTATCCGTGAGCATAATATATGTGCTCCTTCTCTCTGCACTTTATTTCATAAGCAGAACAACATTCAACAAAGCAAAAAAGTACATACATCTGTCCGCATTCAACTGTGCGGTCATGGGAACACTTTTCACAGCGACCGGAAGAGCATCAGCTGATCCGTCAGCATTCAGCATCAGCAGCTATGTGCTGTTCGGACTTGAAGCAGGCGCAGGATTTGTAATATCCGCACTGATACTCACAGCGGCATACAGGAAGCTGAACTCAGCGAAGGTACCTGCGCCGTTCAGGGGATTTCCGGCAATGCTGGTATATCTTGGCATCATATCAATGGCGGTATACGCACTGAAATAAAGAAAAAATGCGATACTGTCCAACATAGGAGAGAAACAAATGAGACACAGGAACAAAGGAAGGAAGATATACAAGACCAAGGAGAAGAACTATTATGGAAAAAGTCCCATAGGAAAGATCTTTTCAGCTGGTCTGACGGTGCTTCTGATCGGCGGCATCGTCTTTATAGGCTACAGCGTAGCCGAGCCGCTGCTTGATTTGTCTAAGAGGAAGGGCGACAAGACAGATAAGCCAGCCAATATCAGTGACGAGTTGCTGCAGCCCACAGAAGCAGCAACATCAGCAGACGGAGGAGACTCTGCCGGTACAGCTCCGGCGGATACAGGGAAGAAAAAGAGCGACGGCACCGTAAGCGCATTCACTCTGCGCGCCAACGACCTGCAGAACGTAACTGCGCTGAATACAGCCCTTGAAAGAATAACAAAGGACGAAGCCTACGACTATGTGCAGGTACCGCTGAAGGTGAGCGGAGGAAACATATACTACGCATCAGGGGTATATGACACCTACCTTGCCGGAGCAGTCCAGTCGTCCATCACACTTGACGAGATAGTGACCGCAGTAAAAGCAGCAGGCTACAAGCCGGCAGCATACATCAGTACATTCTGCGATCACGTACTGCCGGATACATTTCCGGATACCGGATACAAGAAGATAACCGACGGAGAGCTATGGCTTGACAATGAGTATGATTCCGGCGGACTTCCATGGACAACGCCGTATTCCAGTGCAGTACAGAACTACCTTTCAGCCATAGTGGAGGAGACTGCGAAAGCCGGATTTGAGCGTATCGTGTGCACAGATTTTGTATTCCCGCATTTCAGTGAGACTGACCTTGAGATACTTGACACCCAGCTGAGCCGTACCGACAGGTACATGGCGCTCACCTCCGCAGCGAATATGCTGTATGAGACAGCGGCATCAGCGGGCTCACGCATGATGGTGGAGGTATCTGCGGTGGATATACTTGCAGGCTGTGCGGACGTACTTCAGCCGATGCTTTTATCAGCGAATACCATAGTAGTGAACATAGACGCAGAGAGCATCGCACTGGGAGTATACGACGGTGAGACGCTGTACGAATTCAGCGGAAGTCCGTCGGAGATGGCAGATAAGATGCTGGGCTTCATAGACGAAAAACTTGAAGGTCTGAACGTAGTGATAAGGCTTTCCGGAGCCTCAACGCCCACGGAGGATCTTGTAAAAGCGAAAGACGTAATTGCCGGACATGGCTATAAGTCCTATGTCATAGGCTGAAAACACCGGCGATGCCGGAGAACGGAGTAAAAAAATGGCTGAGAATTTCACAGTATCCCTTCAGAAGGTAATAGATGAGTTCAAGCTTGAGGTCATCTATATCCACAAAGAGGCAGAGAGCATAATGATCGATGAGAACGACGTAAACAGACCCGGACTCCAGCTCATGGGATTCTATGAGTACTTCAATCCTGAGCGTATACAGATCATTGGCAAGATGGAGTTTGCGTATCTTTCAACGATCGACGAGCAGACGAGAAAAGAGCGTCTTGAGCTGTTGTTTGCGCAGAGGCTTCCGGCGCTGATAATCACACGTGAGCTGCCGTATTTTGCAGAGATGCTTGAACTTGCGAAGGAGTATGAGGTACCGCTTCTCAGGAGCAAGGAGAGCACATCCAACTTCATGTCGGGACTTATCGCATTCCTGAACCTGAATCTTGCACCAAGAGTTACCCGACACGGAGTACTTATAGAGATATACGGTGAAGGAGTATTCATCACAGGCGAGAGCGGAGTCGGCAAGAGTGAGACAGCCATAGAGCTTGTAAAGCGCGGACACCGTCTTGTAGCAGATGATGCCGTAGAGATAAGGAAGGTATCGAACATCAGCCTTGTAGGAAGCTCACCGGATAATATCCGTCATTTTCTTGAGCTGCGCGGCATAGGAATAATCAATGCCCGCCGGCTGTTTGGTATCGGAGCAGTAAAGATGACTGAGAAGCTGGATCTTGTAGTAAAGCTGGAGCAGTGGAATTCAGAGAAGATATATGACAGAATGGGCGTAGATACAGAGTATGTATCGCTGCTTGGAGTAAAGGTGCCGTCGCTGACGATACCTGTAAAGCCGGGACGAAATCTGGCAGTAATACTTGAAGTAGCCGCTATGAACAACAGACAGAAGAAGATGGGATATAATGCAGCAGCAGAGCTGCTCAACCGTCTTGGAATGGAGTCTGAGCCGAAGGAGACAGTACGTGAGTACGAGTCATTCTGACGGAAAAACCAGCCTGTAACAAGCAGGTGTGATCTCAGGAGGAGAAATAATGATAGACCTTAACGAACTGACAAAGCTGTGTGAGGAGCTTGGATGCCGCATTACTCCGGAGTGCTCATTAAGTGAGTATATAACATTCAGGTTCGGCGGACCGTGCCGGGCGCTGGTAAGTGTAAATTCTGCGGATTCAGCAGCAAAGCTCATAAAGTACATGAAGGACAGGTCCATAAGGTACGGGATACTTGGAAGGGGCAGCAACGTGCTTGCCTCGGACGACGGCTTTGACGGCGTTATACTTTTATTCGGCGGAGACATTGCCGGAATAGAGGTACACGGAAGGCAGATAGTATGTCAGGCAGGAGCGCTGCTTGCAGCAGCCTGTGTACGTGCGCAGCAGCTTGGACTGACGGGAATGGAGAATCTTTTCGGTATCCCCGGCACAGTAGGCGGAGCGCTGTACATGAATGCAGGAGCATACGGCAGTGAGATGAAGGACGTAGTAGTTTCAGCCGAGTACATCGGGGAGGACTGTGAGCTTCATACCATAAAAGCGGAGGATATGGATCTCAGCTACAGACACAGCGTATTCTCCGGCAGGAACAGTGTCATAACCTCAGTGACAATGGAGCTTGAGGAGGGTGATCCTTACGCAATAAAGGCAGCAATGAATGAGTGTATGCAGAAGAGAAGCTCAAAGCAGCCGCTGGAGTATCCCAGTGCAGGAAGCACATTCAAGCGTCCCGAGGGAAGCTATGCATCGCTGCTGATCGACCAGTGCGGACTGAAGGGCTTTACCTGCGGAGGTGCAATGGTAAGTGAAAAGCACAGTGGATTTGTTATCAACAAGGGATTTGCAACGTGTGCAGATGTCCTTGAGCTGTGCGGAAAGGTCAGGGAAATAGTAAAAGAAAAGACCGGCTATGAGCTTGAGCTTGAACCGGTGATACTTAAATAAAGCAGGGGGCTTTTATGCAGCTTTTGATCGTAACGGGAATGTCCGGATCTGGAAAATCCAGTGTAATGGATGTAATGGAGGACATCGGGTATTATTGTATCGACAATATACCGCCGAAGCTGATAGGCAGATTTGTAGATCTGTGCAGGAAATCTGAGACGAACATCAATCGTATCGCAGTAGCGGTAGATATAAGGACAGGAGATATGTTTGCGGAGATATTCCGCTCATGGCAGGCTCTGAAAAGTGAGAAAGACGTAGAAGTCAAGGTACTGTTCATCGAAGCCAGTGATGAGGTGCTGATAAAGCGATACAAGGAGACCCGCCGCAAGCATCCTCTTGACGAGAAGTTCAACGGAAATCTGCACGAGGCGATACAGTACGAATGGAACCAGCTGTCGCAGCTGCGCGAGATAGCTGATTACTACATAGAGACCTCGAATCTCAGCGCATCGGCACTGAAGGAGCAGGTAAAGGCGTTGTTTCTTGACAGAAGCTCAGATTCGCTGACCATAAAGGTGATGTCATTCGGCTTCAAGTATGGTGTATCAACGGAGTCGGATCTGGTATTTGACGTAAGGTGTCTGCCGAACCCGTTCTATGTAGAGGAGCTCCGCCGACATACGGGACTTGAGAACTGTGTAAGGGACTATGTGATGGGCTTTGAGGAGGCGCAGGTATTCTTTGAGAAGCTGACGGATCTTGTGGACTATCTGCTGCCGTTGTATGTCCGTGAAGGAAAGAGCCAGCTTGTCATAGCCTTTGGCTGTACAGGCGGAAAGCACAGGTCCATAACATTTGCGGAGCTGATGGCAAAGCATCTGACAGAAAAGGGATACAAGGTACAGAAGTATCACAGAGACATAACAAAAGATAAAATATACTGATAAAAAGTCCGCATGCTTCAGGGCGTGCGGACGATTTTGAATGGAGCTGAGAAAATGTCTTTTTCAAATAAAGTACGCGAAGAGATAGGCAATACCATAAACGACAAGGACAAGAGATTTGCGTGTCTGTATGGTATACTGCTGTTCGGAAGGACGCTGAGTCGTGAGAAGATCTGTTTCCAGACGGAGAGCACAATAACAGCAGACATATTCGCATCATTATTCCGCAGCGTATTTCACCGTGATCTGCGCAGCAGGCCTCATGAACGCCGCAACGGGACAGTACTGAGCATATTTGAGATAACTGACCGTCACCTGATAGATGAGGTGTACAGCACATATCATTTAGAGGCAGGGATAAGGACCATAGACTGCAATGTAATGGCGACAAACAGTCTTGGCGTATTCACAGCAGGAGCATTCCTTGCCTGCGGAAGCGTAAACGACCCTAACAAGGAATATCATCTTGAATTTGCGGTACCGGAGGAGAGTCTTGCAGGAGAGCTGATGGCACTTCTGCACGATATAGGAGTGACCTCTAAGATAGTTCTTCGCCGCGGACAGTACGTGGTGTACATAAAGGGCAGCGAGTCCATAGAGGATACGCTCACGTTCATCGGAGCCGGACAGTGTACGCTGGAGCTTATGAATGTGAAGATATACAAGGATATGCGCAACAAGGTGAACCGTATCGCGAACTGTGACAATGCCAACATCGACAAGGTAGTAAACGCAGCAATGAAGCAGATCGATGACATATTGCTGATCGACCGCACACTGGGACTTGATGCAATAGATGAGGATCTCCGCGAGGTAGCGCAGCTGAGGCTGGAGAATTCGGGCATGAGCCTGCAGGAGATAGGTGACAATCTATCCGAGCCCATAAGCCGTTCGGGAGTAAACCATCGTTTCAAGAGGCTGAAGAAGCTGGCGGACGAGATACGCAGCGGAGGAAGCGATGGAGCGAAGTGAATTCGTCCATCTTCACGTACATACGGAGTACAGTCTGCTTGACGGAGCCTGTCGCATAAAGGAGCTTATTTCCCGTGCAAAGGAGCTTGGACAGAGTGCGATAGCCATAACCGACCACGGAAATATGTACGGAGCAGCGGAGTTCTGGAAGGAAGCGCAGAAGCAGGGGATCAAGCCGATAATAGGCTGTGAGGTATACGTAGCACCGCGAACGCGCTTTGACAAGGAGCCGCGCATAGATGGAAAGCCGTATCATCTGATACTGCTGTGCGAGAATAATGAAGGCTACAGCAATCTGGTAAAGCTGGTCTCAGCCGGAAGTCTGGAGGGCTTTTACAATAAGCCCCGTGTAGACAAGGAGCTGCTGAGGCAGTATCACGGCGGACTGATATGTCTTTCAGCCTGTCTTGCCGGAGAGATACCGCGTCTGCTGGTGAACGGGCAGTACGCTGAGGCGAAAGCCTGCGCACTGGAATACCGTGAGATATTCGGAGCGGACAACTACTTCATCGAGGTGCAGGATCACGGCATAGCAGATGAACGCAGGATACTTCCGCAGCTGTACAGGCTGTCCACAGAGACAGGGATACCGCTGGCGGCGACCAATGACTGTCACTATATAAATAAAGAGGACTCCGAAATGCAGGACGTCCTTCTTTGTATACAGACAGGGAAGAATCTTGGCGAGCCCAACGGAATGAGCTTTGAGACGAAGGAATTCTACCTGAAAACAGCGGAGGAGATGAAGGCGCTGTTCGTCAGCAGACCGGAAGCAATAACCAACACTGTCTCCATAGCTGAGCGCTGTACAGTGACCTTTGACTTTGACAGCGGGATCAAACTGCCGAAGTTTCAGATAGATGGGGTAGAGGACAACGACGCATACTTCCGTGAAATGTGCATCAGAGGAATGCACAGGAGGTACGGAGAGAACGTACCGGAAAAGACAGAGAAGCGTCTGGAGTACGAACTGTCAGTCATAGCGCAGCTTCACTTCACGGACTACTTCCTGATAGTATGGGACTTCATACGCTACGCCCGTGAAAACGGGATACCGGTCGGACCCGGCAGAGGCTCGGGAGCCGGAAGTCTCTGCGCATACTGCATTGGCATAACCGGCATCGACCCCATGAGGTACGACTTGCTGTTTGAGCGTTTTCTGAATCCTGAGCGTGGAAATATGCCGGATTTCGACATAGATTTCTGTATTGAGGGCAGACAGCGCGTAAAGGACTACGTAGTGCAGAAATACGGAGCGGACAGGGTGTCGGAGATAATCGCATTTGATACGATGAAAGCGCGTGCAGCAGTACGCGACGTAGGAAGGGTGCTTGGACTGCCCTACCAGATATGTGACAAGGCAGCAAAGCTGATAGATCCGCGGCTGACGCTGGATCAGGCGATGAAGGAATCGGAGGAGCTGTCGCAGCTGTACCGCAGCAACAGGGACGTACACAGGATAATAGAGCTTGCGCGCAAGATAGAGGGAATGCCGCGGCACACATCGGTCCACGCCGCAGGAGTGGTCATATCGGCGGTACCGCTGGTAGATCTTGTACCGCTGCAGCGCAATGAAGGCTCAGTGGTGACGCAGTACACCATGACCTATCTTGAGGAGCTTGGACTGCTGAAAATGGACTTTCTTGGGCTGCGGAACCTGACCATAATCCGTGACGCAGTAAACGAGATAAACCGCAGTGGAGGAAGCATAGACATAAACCGGATCCCGACGGACGATCCGGAGGTCTACCATATGCTTTCGCGGGGAGACACAGCGGGAGTATTCCAGTTTGAAAGTGCCGGCATGACACAGCGTCTCATGGAGCTTGTACCGGAGCGTATCGAGGACCTGATAGTAGTACTGTCGCTGTACCGTCCGGGACCGATGAAGTCGATACCGGTGTACATAGAGAACAAGCGTGACCCGTCGAAGGTAAAGTATCTGCATCCGAAGCTGAAGGAGATACTGGAAGAGACCTATGGAGTCATGGTGTATCAGGAGCAGGTAATGGAGATATGCCGGAAGCTGGCAGGGTATTCCTACGGACACGCGGACGAGATACGCCGTGCGATGGCGAAGAAGAAGCAGGATGTAATGCTTCGTGAGCGCAGCAGCTTTGTTGAAGGAGCCGCAGCCAACGGGGTACCTGCGGAGACTGCGGACAGGATATTTGACGAAATGGTGAGCTTTGCGTCCTATGCGTTCAATAAGTCACACGCAGCAGCATATGCGTATCTGTCGTACCAGACGGCATATCTGAAATGTCACTACCGCGGGATATATATGTCGGCGCTGATGTCCAGTGTAATGGGCAATACAGCGAAGCTGGCGGAGTACATAAGTGATAGCCGTGCAGCGGGCACAGAGGTAGTGAGACCTGACATAAACCGCAGTATGAAGGGATTTTTCTATGACAGCGGGAAGATATATTTCGGACTGCTTGCCATAAAGAACGTAGGAGCCGGACTGGCGGAAAGGATCATTGCGGAGCGTGAAAGCGGCGGAGCATACCGCAGCCTACAGGATTTCTGCGAGCGGCTGCAGGGCAGGGAGCTGAACAAGAAGGCACTGGAGAACATGATAATGGCAGGTGCCTTTGACGGACTTGGACTGAATCGTCGGCAGATGATCGAGAACTATGAAATGATACTTGATACAGTCACCAATGGCAGCCGCGGAGTGATAGAGGGACAGCTTAACTTCCTTGACCAGGCAGGAGCAGAGGATCTTGATATAAAAGTCACCTACCGGCAGGAGTACGATAACCGGACGCTGCTGAACATGGAGAAGGAAGCAGCCGGAATGTACCTGACCGGTGATCCGCTGTCGGAGTACAGTTATCTTGGCGGACTGATGCACGTAACGAAAGCCGGACAGCTGACGGAGGAGCACGGGATAAAGGATGGCAGCGCGATACGGATGCTGTGCATAGCAGAAAGCATACGCGAACACATAACGCGCAGCGGCGACAAGATGTGTTTCATGGTACTGGCGGACGATACAGGCGAGACGGAGGCGGTAATGTTTCCGGATCTTTACGCAGTAGTTGGAAGGCAGATAAAACCGGACAGCATAGTTATCGTCAGCGGAAAAGCATCAGTGAAAGACGATGGGGTCAGCGTGGTATGCAGCTATGCGGCAGAGGAGAGTAGTTTTCCGCAGTACATCGCGCGTCAGAAGCTGTGCATCAAGACAGACAGCGGAGACAGTGGAGTAATGAGCGGCATACGTGAGGTATGCGGCAGATACCCTGGTGAGACGGAAGTGATATTCTATCTGACAGACCGGCACAAGAAGGTACGCCCCCGTGAGAAGCTGACGATAAGGGTATGTGAAGAGAGTACCGAAGCGCTTGGAAGGGTAACGGAAAAGTCGAAGATCGGGCTAATATCATAAAAAAAGGATTAAAACGAAAAAAAATGGGAAATGCACTTGACAATAATTCTGCAAAGTAGTAAAATATATATTGTATGGAATTATGCTGTCGGAAAACGGCAGGTCAAATAAATTCGCTCTGCGAAGAATGGAGAATAGTATATGATAAAGAAAATCGGTGTTTTAACAAGCGGCGGAGACGCTCCTGGAATGAATGCCGCTGTAAGAGCAGTTGTAAGAACTGCTATCAGCAAGGGAATGGAAGTATACGGAATCCGTAAGGGTTACGTAGGACTTATCACCGGAGACATTATTCCTATGGACGAGAAGAGCGTTTCTGACATAATCCACAATGGCGGAACCATTCTTTACACAGCAAGATGCCCTGAATTCAGAACAATTGAAGGTGTAATGAAGGCAAAGGCAAAGTGTGACGAGCTTGGTATCGAAGGACTCGTAGTAGTCGGCGGTGACGGCTCATTCAGAGGTGCAGCTGACCTTTCTGCACAGGGCGTACTTTGCGTAGGAATCCCCGGAACAATTGATAATGACATCTCATGCACAGATTATACTATCGGATTTGATACAGCAATGAACACAGCAATGGAGCTTATTGACAAGCTCCGTGACACATCACAGTCACACTGCCGTATCCAGGTAGTTGAGGTAATGGGCAGAGGTGCAGGACACATCGCAGTAAATACAGGTGCAGCCTGCGGCGCAACAGACATCATCACAACAGAGGTACCATATGATCTGGATGCAATTGCAAAGACAATGCTTGAGAAGAAGGCAAAGGGCAAGCAGAACTTTGTAGTTATCGTAGCAGAGGGCGTAGGTCACTCACAGGAGATCGCATCAGTACTTCAGGAAAAGACAGGCATCGAAGCAAGAGCAACAATACTTGGCCACGTACAGCGCGGCGGATCACCTACAGTACGCGACAGAGTTGAAGCAACAAGAATGGGATACTATGCAGTTGAGCTTCTTGAGCAGGGCATAGGCAACCGTGTAGTAGGAATCAAGGACAGCAAGATAGTAGACTATGATATACAGGAAGCACTTGCAATGACAAAGTCATATGACGTGAGACTTCACAAGATCGCAGAGCAGATCGCATTCTAAGGAATAAAGATAAAAAGGCACTTTCGGGTGCCTTTTTTGTTATCTGAAATCGGTGCCGGAGAACTTACCGGAGCCGTCGGTGGAATACTGCCAGTAGGAGATGTGATCGGAGCTTATGAAATACCGCATGGAGCGGTCCGGCTCTCGTGGAGCGCACTTATCGACGATAATGAGCTTGACCTTCATTTTGTCGGGGATAATGGCTTTTATGTACACGCTTACGTGCTGACCCGGAGCAACATCATCGCGTATTTCAGCGAGACCGGCGAGGTTAGGTGTAAGCTCCACGAACACACCGTACTCCTCGACGGACCGGACGATACCTGGAACGGTCTCGCCGGCATTAAAAATAGAGGCATTCTCCTCCCACGAGCCGAGGAGCTCTTTATGAGTAAGGAAAACGCGGTCATTATCACGTGATCTTACAACAGCGCGAATGAACTGACCGCAGAAGAACCGGTCAGAGGGATGAGCGATACGGGATACAGAAATGGCATCGATAGGGATAAGGGAGGGTATACCGCAGCCAATATCGACGAAAGCGCCGAACTGTTCGAGGTGAGTAACGCAGGCATTGATAATATCGCCTGGAGAGAGCTGGCGGATGTAATTCCGGAGGCAGTCCAGCTGAGCGTCTCTGCGTGAGAGAACAGCGTGGAGTCTGCCGTCGGGACTGGTTGATAGTTTTTTTACCTTGAAGCAAACAGGCTTGTTGACCCGTGAGATCAGAGCAATATCGCGGGTCTTTCCGTCGGATATGCCGACAGCGCCTTCCTCGCGGGGGATAACGCCCTCAGCGCACGGAAACTCCACGATGAGGTCGTGGGAGCTGTTGCAAAGGGTGACACGGCTTTCGAGGATAATGCCATTCTCCATAGCCTCAGCCAGTGTCTCAGGGGAGGAGAGATAGCGGGAATTGAGGGCAGTACCGGTAAGTGAACCTTCAGGGCAGTATTTCATGATTTTTTACCTCCGTAGTCTTTGATAGTACATGATATGCAGGGAGGCGGAGAGATATTCAGGACGGGGAGCAGTTATTAGAGAACTGAATTTTCTTAGCGCCCAGACTGCTGAGAATGGAAGAAATATCCTCAGCGCAGCCCAGTTCACAGACTATATAAACGGTAGCGCCGGAACGCTGCACAGGAGACTGACGGGTAACGTCAGTGATAGGGGAGGAAAAAGAGGCATCAGTGATAGCCATATGCAACACCGGCAAAACAGAAACGGGGTGCGGTCTTATAGTAGCTGAGTAGACACCGCGGACGGAATTACGGACTTTTCTGATGGCATCGCCGGCGTGTTCGGGACTGGAGAATTCAGCTGATAAATTAGAGATCATAGGCGTAAAATCCTTTCTGAGTACAATTTTGTGGAGCTTGAATATGTTTTTATTGACGTTTTTATTATTTTTACACAAACATGAAAAAATATACCCGTAAAATATTGATTTAAGGTATGATTTGGGGTATAATGATAAATG
>CADBNS010000190.1 GCA_902796065.1 Ruminococcus flavefaciens | reverse complement strand
TTAATATGCGCCTGTAGCTCAGGGGATAGAGCAGTGGCCTCCGACGCCATGTGCGGTGGTTCGATTCCACTCAGGCGTGCTGAATAAGGAAAGAGTGATGATCTGTTGCGCAGTAATCTGGCACATCAGATCATCACTCTTTTTCTGTAGTGAGGCAGGGATTTATTTAAAAAAACGAATAAAAAGCTCAATCCAACTAACAGTATAAGTAAGTGGGAAAGACATATAGGCAAACCTCCTTTCAGCTATATTTTTTATTTTAGCATATAATAAGTTATCTGTCAACACACGCATTTTACCCAAGCTCCACATACATCAGGATAAACCAGAACAGCCGTCTTCCCGGAAAAAAGGAAGGCGGCTGTATTTATGCCCGTCATCAGCGGACAGACGGGCATACTGGGTAGGAAAAAATTTATTTCGGTAGATTACCGATACAAGAATTATACCATTTACAGGGAGGAAAGGTCAATAGGGAAAGCAGGGAGAATATGTCGAAAAGTGGTATAACGTGTCGGAAATACGGATCAGGATTGTTCACTGACGAGGATAGACACGCGGCTCTGCATAGTTTTAGCGGCTTCATCAGCGGAGATCTCGCCGTTGAAGTATCTTTGGGCTTCTTCTTCGCAGATACTTGAAATGCTGCTGCCGAAGGTGTTGCCGATCTTGCTGCATGAATTGAGGTAAGCGGAGATCTGGAGGCGGTCCTCATTTTTGATATTCGGCATTTCTCTGCCCTGAGCGGTATTTTTTCCGTTCATGGCATTATAGAGCATATCGTCACATTTTTTACTGATGGGGCTGAAAGTGGAATCACAGTTATTGAGGTAGAACTTAATGAACTCCCAGGCACCTTCCTTGTCCTTGCAGCCGGAGCTTACAGACATGAGGGAACGAAGTTCAAATCTTCCGCCGCAGCCGTCATTGGAGGGATAGCCGACGAAAGTGACATCGCTGCCGTCGCTGAAGTAGTATTTGTTATCGCTGTAGTAAGCAGGCATGGACAGGTCGCCCATCTCGATGAGCTTTTCATTTCTGCCCCACCATTCAGCACGGTCGGCGTAGTATGACTGGTGAGCGTCCCAACCATCGGCCTCTTTGTCGGGCATAGGAACATCATCGACGAAGCGGTTGCAGAATTCCAGCAGTTTCACGGTATCGGGAGTATCGAAATTACATTTGCCGTTATTGTAGTCCACGGCATCGCAGAGCGTATCAGACATGATATTGAACATTTCCAGTTTATTTTCGCCGTCGTAGAGATGTTTAGCGGAAGCCGGAGCGTTGTCGAACAGCGCGATCATATCGTCCATAGTCCAGTTTCCCTTATCGCAGATACTTGTTTTAGCGAAAATAGTATTAAGACTGAGATCCGCCGGAAGGGTAAAGAGTTTTTTGTCCGGAGATTCGAGAGCATGGAGGAGATTGGGCAAAAACGCATCGCGGTCCATCTGGCTGTCGTTGTCCATGAGCTCATACAGATCGGCGAAAACGCCCTTTTTGCTGAGGTTTACCATAGAATCGTAGGGCAGACCTGCGATAATATCGGGAGCATTACCGGCGATGAGATCGAGGTTGAATTGTTTTTGTCTATTATTAAAGTACTCGTCAAATTCTTCAGGTGAATCGAAGTTTTTGTTTCCATATTCATCTGAATCAGCCCTGACGACTCTGTACTTATTCTGGCTTCTGTTGAATTTATTTATCAGATCGCTGTCAATATCGGTGTATAATGTATTGATAGTAAGGGTATTAACATCAGAGAGGTCGGAAGGGTCCTTTGGGGTGAGATACAGGAGCGAGCCGGTCTCACCGTTATACTGCCAGCCGATGAACTCGTTATTGCCGATGCTGACCAGTGAAACGGAGCTTATGTCGGAGTTTTCCCAGCTGATAATCTCCTCCTTATTGCCGCTCAGATCCACGCCGTAGAGGGATCTCCAGTCATCGACCATAACAGGGTAGTCCTGACCAAGATATGTACTTACATCGTAATCGGAGCCGTCGCTTTTGAAGAAAGGTGGATCCATTTTGCCGGTATCCGGATCGAAAACGCAGGCTTCGGATGATCTTGTCCAGCTTCCGTCGGAGCTGGATTCCACGGTATTCATAAAAATCCATTCGCCGCTGCTGATCTTTCTTATCTGCTGGTAGTTATACTGATCGGAGCTGAGGGTACTGTCATCAGCTGCTTTCAGCTCAACGGAAGAGCCGTCGGAGTTGATACGTACAATAGCGCCGTCGCTGTATACTTTGATAAGTATCTCGCTGTCACCGAAAAGGCACTGAAGATCATCGTGGGATCCTTCTTCGCTGATCTGAGCGAAAGAAGTAAGTTTTCCGGTCTTATCGTAGAATGAAATGAAGTCAGCGCAAACCGGCTCGATGCTGTTATAGGTCTCCCAGTCGAAATTCATAGCCTCATCTTCGTTGGTCGGAATGCTCATACCCTCACGTTCCTCGGTGTGGGTATATGTTGTGATACTGCCATCGGACTGAGGGAAGTAATCGATATACCTGTCGCGGTGCTGAGAGATCTCCACAGGTTCTTCCAGCACTACAGCGCGGTAGTCTGAGAAAGTCTTATCGGTAATATATAGAGAGCTGTTGTTGTTGAAGCCGCCGCAGATCAGCATGATCTCTGAGCTGTTGTTGATAGAGTACGCTCCATCAACATAGTAAGCGCCTTCCGGAAAATCGGCTTCGGTAACATTATAAGCGCATTTGAGCTGTACAGCATCAGTTTCAGCGGTTTCGGAGTTTTCGGCTTCAATGATGGAAGCGATCTCATTGTCGTAGTGATCCTGCGGTTTTGATTCTGAGGAGCAGGAGCACAAAACAACAGAAGCGGCAATGGCAAGAGCAGTAAAATTCAAAGCATTATATTTCATCATGTACCTCCTTTTTATTAGATTATATAATAAAGGAGCAGACAATTCAATGCTTTTTGCAATTAATTTGCAAATTACGTAGATTATTTGCATATAAGGAAACAGCCTGCATTTCCGTGGAGATGCAGGCTGTTTGAGTTTATGATTCAGTGAGCAGTTTTCTCATAAGTACCATATCGAAGGCGTTTATGATATTATCGCCGTTGAGGTCGGCGGCGTAAGGGACGGTAAGATTTCCGTTATTGAGCAGGAAGCTCTGCATCATCACGGCATCAGCGACGGTACAGCTGCCATCGCCGTTGACATCGCCCTCAGCGGGGGCGGTATCGGGGTAAGCGGCATAGCGGTAGATGCTCACATCGTCGATCCAGCCCTTGAAGCAGGTATCATCGGGGTAGTAGGACTTGCCGATATATCCGGACAGACCGCTGCCCATATCGGAGAGGAGTGTAGTGAGATACGGTGAGCTCACAGCTTTATTGCCGTCGATGAAGAGATCAGCCTGACCGCCGTTGACCACGAAGCGGTAGGTGTGCCAGTCTGAGCCGTTGACATCGCATTTCATTTCGCTTTCACCGCGCCATGTATCGAGTGTAGTTGCGAAGCGGAAGTGGTCCTTAGCCACGCGGAAGAAGGCGTATTTTTCCTTATCTCTGCCGGTAGCGAAGGTAAAGAAGTTGCCCTCGGAGTCGGACTTTACCTTCATTTCCACGGTGTAAGCTGAGCAGCCGTCCAGCAGACCGGAAGGCAGCTCAGCGAAGGTATCGTCAGCGCCGGAGAGGTAGAGTACATTTCCCATACCCGGCTCAGATACCACCTTAGCCTCGCCGCTGAGCACGAGATCAGCGCTGCTGCCGGCGGTATTGGGAACTCTGCTGCCGTTTACCTGCTCGAAGGAGTAACTAACGGCAGGAGGAGCAGGGGAGTCGTTCGATCCGGTCTTTTTGCCGAACACCTTTACTTCGTACACCGTAGGGTTATACCAGTTATTATCGGGATTATTCTGGAGCGTAGCGTTCTTGACATTTAGTCTTACGTATCTTGCCTTACCGGAGAGCATATCGCTGTTGAAGCCGTAGGTTTTTGAGATAGTTTCATCGTTTTTATTGGTGCGGTCGAGGAGCTTGGTCCAGTGCTCGCCGTCGGTACTTCCGTCAACGGTATAGGTATAGTAGCCCTCAGAGCCTTTGCAGATGTACCAGGAGGTCTGGATATTAGCCAGTTCACAGATCTCGCCGAGGTCAACCTCAAGATAGAAGGGCCATTTTTTGTGGTCGCCGTTAGCAGTGAAGGAGGTCTGGTATGAGCCGTCGAAGGCATGGGAAGCGTAGTTGGTGGTAGAAGCGGCGAGGGAAGCGGAAGCAGGCTTATCCTGCGACAGAAGCTCACCCTGCTGAACGGGGAAGAGGTCGCCGGTGGAGGTATTGTACTTGAAGTACGGGCAGTAGTCATAGAAAGCGAAGCCGTTGTCGAAGTACAGCGGACACAGTGTAGTACCGCTTGTACCGCTGCCTTTCAGCCATCTGTAGGCGTGCATGAGGTAGTTCTTATCCTGCATATTAACTACCCAGCCGGACTGCGATGAGAAAGTGGAGCTGTTGCCGATAGAGCGCAGACCGCTCCATTCGCCGGCGATGTCCTTAGTGACGGTATAAGCGCCGCTGCTGGGGTACCAGCCGGCGGTCTGAGAAGTAAAGAGGAAGTAGTAGCCGTCCTTCTTGATGAGGTTAGGGAATTCGCGGTACTGGTCCTCGTGGAGGGTCTTGACCACTCTGGTAACGTCGCTGTAGTCCTTGTTCATCTGGAAAATATAGATAGTAGCATTTGCGCCCTGACCGGATTTATTAGCCGCAGCGATAAGGTAGCCGGTACCGTCATCGTCGAAGAAGATAGCCATATCGCGGACCTGAATATCCAGCGGATTATAGACATGGTGGACGGTGAACTGACCGCCGGGAGTACCGGTGATGACAAGAGCCTTACCGTCGCTGTAACCGCTTGGTTTCTCCCAGTGAGCCCATACAACGACCTTATTGGCACTGGGGATATAGTCGATATGAACAGACTCTATCTTGCAGCTGCCGAGGGCGGAGTTCTGATTCTGGTCAGCGACATTGCGCTCGCTGCCGAAGTGTCTGCCGTCCTGAGAGGAAGTTTCAGCGAGGTAGATGTCGTTTGTGCCGGGGTGAGATTTAAGGGAGTAGCTGTAGTAGGTATTGCCGACCTTGTATCCGCTGGTCTCATAGGCGAGGCTGCTGCCCTTCTGGTTGTCGTAGGTGCTGAGACCGGAGGGCAGCTCACAAGGCTGGAGGGAGCGCACACCGGAGTACCATTCGCCCTTGCTGCCGGAGACCTTCAGCTGGTAGTAGTAGGTATTGCCCACGGACATATCGTCGTCCTCGAAGGAAGCACCGGTACCATTATATATAGGAACGAAGCCGGTGTTCGGGTCGGTGGAGCGGTAGAGAGTGAATTCGGAAGCAGAAAGAGTGGTAGCCCATTGGAGCTGACCGTGGTCAGCGGCGGAGCTTCCGGAGATGGTGAAGAGATTTGCTGTGAGTCCGATGTCAGTGGAGATATTGTCAGAGACGTTCTGAGCCATGTGAGCAGAAGTGGAGATACTTCCGGCAGCCGGAGAGACCGATACAGCCGAAGCGGTACTGCATACCGCAGACAAAGCCAGAGCAGCTCCGCACACAGCCGAAAGCAGCCTGCGGAGTAAAAAAGATGAACCGTTCATAATGACCTCACTTTCCGGTGGCTCATCAGTGAGAGCGCACCATAATATCTGGTTTAATTGTAGCATACATTTGGTCTGAATGCAAGGAAATAACGAAATAAAGGGAATCAGAAGCCGTATCAGGCGAAGGGGAGGTATGACGGATATGTGCATGGTGTACAATCAGAAGGGCATGAAAGGCGGAGCTTGGTGTATAAATCTACAAAAGTTTATAAAACCGATAATATTGTATTGACAAACAATATTATACGGCGTATAATATTATCAGAACGAAGATATTGTTTCAGATAAAATACTATAAATCATACGAAAGGAGAAATGATATGGGTTTTTCGATAAACGCCGGACTCCTTGATGCCATGGTGTTATCAATTGTCCAGAACAATGATACCTATGGATATGAGATCACACAGTACCTCCGGAGAGCGGTGGATATATCCGAATCCACGCTGTATCCTGTACTGCGAAGGCTCCAGAAGGGCGAACTGCTTGAGACATACGATAAGGAGTACATGGGCAGGAACAGAAGGTACTACCGGATAACAGAAAAAGGAAAGGATACTCTTGAAGAGTACCGGGAAGAATGGCAGAACCATAAGCGAAAAGTAGATAGTATATTGATGAATGAGGGAGCTGAAGATAATGAACAGACTTGAATTTCTTGCGAAGATGCGGAACACCCTTGAAAAGGGCGGACTTCCGGAGGATGATATAAAAGATGCGCTTTCGTACTATGAGGAGGTATTCCTTGATGCGGAGGAGGGCAACGGAGCTGAGACAATGGGCGATCCTGAGAGCATTGCACGGGATATTCTCATGGAGGCAGGCATTCACGCTGACGGCGATGCACAGCTGCCGCCGGAGGAGATAAAGCCGGAATCCTACAGCTCAGGCAGTACAGGTACAGCACACTACAGTGAAAGCAGTGCGCCGAAGAAGTCCGGCTCAAATATGCTGCTGAAGCTGATACTCATAGTGCTTACCTTTCCGATATGGATGCCGGTACTTATCGTAGTGGTAGTACTGCTGTTCGTAGTGATAGTTGTGGTACTTGCGCTGGTATTCTCATTCCTTGCAGCCGGAATAGCTGCACTGTTAGGCGGTATACGCCTTCTGTTTGAAGCGCCGTTCTCAGGAATGATGATGGCAGGCGGCGGACTTGTAATCACAGGCTTATTTGTACTTATAGCGGGACCGGTACTGAAGAAGTTCGTACCGGCGACAATAAACATATTCAGAAACATCATCGACAGGATAGGCGATGAATTCAGAAACGGAGGAAGAAAAAATGGCTGATAGAATGAGAAAACAGAAGGGTTCAGTAGTAATAACCGTAGCACTGACAATGATAATAATAGGATTGGTGCTGTTCATAGTGGGCTTTGTACTTGCAAGGTTTATCGGAGGAAACGGCAAATACGAGCTTGTCGATTACTCAAAGAGTTTTGAGTCGGCAGATGTAAGCTATATCGATGCGGACATAGAGTTCGGCACAGTCAAGCTGCTCCGGAGCGAAGACAGCGACATACACATCGAAGGAACAAAAGTACCTGAGGGATTCTATGCTACCCTGAACAACGACGGAGTACTTGAATTAAGAGCGAATGAAAAGCAGATATACAAGTTTGAATTTTTCGGCGTAAAAGCAAGAGATTTCAATAATACCGAGGTCGATATAGAGCTTCCTGAGAAGGAATTCAAGAAGGTAGCGCTTCAGATAGGTGCAGCAGATTCAGAGATAAATGACATCGAATGCGGAACACTCTATATAGAGTGCGGAGCAGGCGATGTAAGCATATCCGGAGTAAACTGCGGCGATTCAGTTATCAAGTGCGGAGCAGGCGAAGTAACATTCAGTGATTTCACCAGCAAGGAGAGCGTAAGGATCGATGGCGGAGTAGGCGAAGTCAGCTTTAATAACAGCACTACAGGCGGACTTGATGTAAATCAGGGAATAGGAGAGTTCAGCTACAGCGGAACAGTCAACGGCAACATCAAGTTAGACGGCGGCATAGGTGAATTCAGCATCGCACTCACTAACCCTGAGACAGATTTCAGCAAAAACGGAGGAAAATACACCATTGATATTGATAAGGGAATAGGTGAGTCCTCTATAACATACAACAACTGAAAACACGAAAGGATGGTAAATTATGAACAAGAGACTTCACAGATCAGAAGAAGGACAGATGCTCTGCGGCGTATGCAGCGGACTTGCAGAGTATTCCGGAAATGATGTAAGCATTATCAGACTGCTTGCAGTAGTACTGTCGCTGTTCAGTTTCGGATCGGCAGTGCTGGTATATGTGATACTTGCAGTGATACTGCCGAAGGAATGAAGATATGTCAGATGTTACGAAGCTCAGGATAGGTGACAGGGTAAACCATAAGCGATATGGTGAAGGAACAGTTACCGATATGCTGCCGATACGCGGTGACATAGTGGTCACGGTGGTATTCGACAGCGGAAGGACAAAGAAGCTGTGCGCATCAGTAACTGAGCTTGAAGAAGTACCGCATGAAGCGGAGAATGAGAATGAATGAGAAGAGGCTCTCCGGACAACAGTTCCGGGGAGCCTTATGTATTACAATATATTTGCGCGTATGAACTCAGCCAGTTCTTCTGCGGCATAGATGTGGGTATCTTCTGAGGGATGCATATTTGATCCGTAACCGAGGAGACCTGTCTGTTCGGAGAAGCGGAAGGTCAGTAGGTTCGGGTCGCCGATATTATCGGCGGCGGAGATGAGATAGTCTGCGGTCTCTGTGCCGATAATGCCGATAGTGCAGATGATCTTAGCATGGGGAGCGCTGCTGCGGACGGATCGTATGAACCGGACGTAAGCCGAGGAGAATTCCGCGAAGGACTCACGGTTCGCGATGCAGAAGCTGTTATCGTTAGTGCCCATATTCACCACGATAATATCTGGGGAGTACTGAGCGCAGTTCCACGGAATATCCTGCGGCTTTACGCCGTCGATGGAGCTGTGAGAGAATCCGATGCTACCGTAGTAAGGCGGCAGGACCTCACGGGAATTGCGTGTTCCATCGTGGGTATATCCGCTGATTATGCCGAAGCCGCTGTAAGCGAAAAGGCAGGCGTCAGCTCCCAGCATATCGGCGGAGAGCATACTGTATGACTTCATGGCATTTTCCGCAGAAGTAGAGAATTCCGAGAACATATTGCAGTCGTCAACGCCGTAGCCGCAGGTGATAGAGTCGCCGATAAACAGCATTTTCATGGACTTATCCGGTGCAGGAGCAATGACCGCGGAGCTGTCAGTCTGAGCCGGAAACAGTACAGCCAGAGAGAAAGCAGCTTCCGAGAGCTTGACGATACGGATATGCTTAGTTACAGCGTGGTCAGAGTCAGCGATGACAAAGGTTTCGCGTTCCTTATCGATGACCTTCTTGACCACAGGCCGTCCGTCAGCGAAAACGGTGATACGTGGGTAATTGCAGTACTTTCCGGAGCGCAGGGCATCTGGGTCACAGCCGATAGTGAGAGCAAGTTTTCTGCCGGTGAAGCTGAACTCGGCACCGGAGCCTGACTGTATCAGCCACAGTTTATGTTCCTTGGGGTAAGTTATCCCGACATTTCTGACATTATCAGGTACAAGAGCAATATCCTTCATTATAACATCTCCATAAGGCAAGAGCTGCCGCAGAAAGTGCAGCAGCCCGCAGTTTGTGTTTATTCGATCACAGGGAGCACAGAGACCGCACCTGTTTCGTACATCTGAACGGCAAGAGCGTCCTTGGCAGTGATGCCGTCATTGCCATAAGTTTCGGCATTTTTCATACCCTGTTCTGTAAGCGGATACTTTGTCTCATTGGCAACGAACTGGAGAATAGCCAGCGCATCAGCCAGTGATACCTTGCCATCGCAGTTAGCATCACCGATGAGCTCAACAGCATCAACTCTGACTTTCAGGATAGTTGAGCTGCCGTCAACAGTGAGAACGACAGAAGTCTCGCCGACACCGACAGCAGTAACGCAGCCCTCAGCGTCAACAGTAACAATGTCCTTGTTCATGGATACGAATTCCGGTTTGCTGCCGCCAACACTGCCTGTGATGATATTGGTCTTTGAGCCGATACCATTCAGTACAAGATCAGCTTCTGAGGCGGAATCCGGTTCATGGTCCGATATTATTTCTATGAGGAAGGTCCTGCCATCAGCAGCAACAGCGGTAACTGTGCATTTGCCCTTACCGTGAGCGGTAACGATACCATCTGAGCTGACCTCCGCGATGCTTGTATCATCGGAGCTCCACTTGACTGACTTATTATCGGTGATATCGGTAATAGACAGCTGTTTGGAAGGGGAGTCCTTATCCAGTGTAACTGAGCCGATAATAGCCGGAGTAGTTTTTGCGTTCGGGTCGAAGTCAGAGACTATCTCCCAGATGAAGCGCCTGCCGCCGACAGAAGTATACACGCGGCATCTGCCGGGACCTACCGCAGAGATATTGCCGTCCGCATCAACGGAAGCGACATCTTCGTTGGAGGAGAACCATTCCAGCTTAGTGCCGTCGGGGAGGTTATCCGCAGTAATAGTACGTTTAGGGTTCTGAGCAGTGAGTTCGATAGTTTCCATAATGACCTCGGCGGAACCGGTAGGAACCTGGATCTCAGAGTCATAGTCAGAAGTCACGTTGATAGTGTAGGTAGTATTTCCGGCAACAGCGGTGATAACGCAGCTGCCCTTGCCGACAGCAATGATGCTGCCGTTCTGATCGACCTTAGCGACTTTTTCGTCGGAGGAGGACCATACTGCGCTGCCCTTGGCGATACCTTTGAGGTCAGCCTGAGCGGCATTGTTGGTGTTATTTAGAGTAATATCGCCGACATTCCGGACTACCGGAGCAGCCTTATCGGGAACAGTGATGTTGTATTTCAGCAGATTTTCGCCCACAACGCAGTAGATGACCGCACTTCCCTTGCCAACGGCGGTGATTTCGGCAGTATTGCTGCCGGTAGCGGTAACAACAGCGACATTGGTATCGCTGCTGGACCATTCCGCAGAAGAAATAGAGGAAGCCAGTTTCAGCTCAGCGACCTCGCCGATGCAGTTGAAGTTGATGTCCTGAGTGATAGTGTTGTCCTCAGCAGCAGAAGCGCTGAATGAGCCGTGACCGGAGTAATAAGCCGGAACACAGCCTGCGATGAGGCAGAGCGATGCAGCGATAGCTGCGATTCTTAATTTTCCCATGTCGATCAATCCCTTTCTGTATAAACGATCCATGTCTTCCGGAGGGGCAGAATTGCGCAACCTCCTATAATAATTATATACCTGATCGGCGGTAAAGTCAATGATAAGGGCAAAAATAGAGCGGCACCGCCGAAGCAGTACCGCATGAATCCCTATGTGGACAGGTTCTCAGTTGCTGTATTTAGGTTCGCAGGTGAGGTTGATACCGAGGCGCTTGAAAATTCTCTCGTCAACAGCGGAGAGGATAACGGTGGAGTGCACCTCACAGCCGCGGAGCTTTGAGATCTGTTCCATGGCTTTCTTAGCGTTCTCATCGGTATTAGCGCAGATAGAGAGAGCGAGGAGTGTCTCATCGGTATGGAGACGGGGGTTATTGTTGCCGAGGTGCTGGACTTTGAGGTTCTGGATAGGCTCGATAACATTGGGAGACATAAGGAGTATATCGTCATCGAGGTCAGCGAAGTATTTCAGCGCATTGAGGAGCAGAGCCGATACAGCACCGAGGAGGTTGGAAGTTCTGCCGGTGAGGATAGTACCGTCGGGGAGCTCCATAGCAGCAGCGGGAGCGCCGGTCTGCTGTTCTTTAGCAAGTGCCGCAGCAACGACCTTTCTGTCAGCCGGAGTAACATTAGCCTGTTTGAGGAGCAGTTCCAGCTTGTACACCTCATCATCGGAGATAAGGCCCTTTCTTCTGTCGCAGAGACCCACGAAGTAGCGGCGGATTATCTCGTCCTTAGCAGCTTTGCAGACTATTTCATCATCGATGATGCAGTTGCCGGCCATATTAACGCCCATATCGGTAGGGGACTTGTAGGGGGATTCGCCGAGTATCTGCTCGAACATAGTATTGAGGACGGGGAATATTTCGACATCGCGGTTGTAGTTGACAGTAGTTTTACCGTAAGCTTCGAGGTGGAAGGGGTCTATCATGTTAACGTCATTGAGGTCGGAGGTAGCAGCCTCGTAAGCGATATTTACCGGGTGGCGGAGAGGGAGGTTCCAGATCGGGAAGGTCTCGAACTTAGCGTAGCCGGCATTGAGGCCGCGTTTATGCTCGTGGTAGACCTGAGAGAGGCAGGTAGCCATTTTTCCGCTTCCGGGACCGGGTGCAGTAACGACCACAAGTCTGCGGGAGGTTTCGATGTAGTCATTTTTGCCGTATCCCTCATCGCTGATGATATGTTCGAGGTCGGAGGGATAGCCCTTGATGTTGTAGTGGTGGTATACCTTAACGCCGAGAGCCTCAAGTCTGCTCTGGAAGGCGTCAGCGGTAGGCTGGTTCTCATAGCGTGTGAGGACAACGCTGCTGACATAGAGACCGATCTTAGTGAACACGTTGAACAGGCGGATAACGTCCACATCGTAAGTGATGCCGAGGTCGCCGCGGACCTTGTTCTTCTCAATATCATCGGAGTTGATAACGATGACAATTTCAGCATCGTCCTTTAGCTGGAGCAGCATTTGCAGCTTACTGTCGGGCTTGAATCCGGGAAGTACACGTGAAGCATGGTAATCGTCGAAGAGCTTTCCGCCGAATTCGAGGTACAGCTTATCGCCGAACTGAGCGATACGCTGGCGGATATGCTCTGACTGCATTTTCAGGTACTTATCGTTGTCAAAGCCGATTTTTATTTCGTTACACATAATAAATTCCTCCCGATACGATTCTATAAAAAACAATACGTTACTATTATATAACATATCTCAGCAAAAAGCAATAGAAAAGGGCAAAAAAACCGCGGAGAATGAATGGAGAACTGCGTTGGGATTCAAAGCAGGGAAAGGGCGGGAGCAGTTGAAAATTTACAAATTGGTAACGGACAAGCAGACGCTGTGTATGAAGTGGATATAAAAAATGATCAATTGCAGAGTATAATTGGTATGAACTTCAAAATTAAGTTACATAATGATTTAAAATGTTGACTCACTCCGGAAAAGTGCTATAATCAATACGACGGTGCAGGAGCACCGCATGGAAGAAAAGACACAAACAGGAGGATAAATGATATGAAAAAGGCAATTGCAGTATGTGTATTTGCGGCAGTAATGGCAGTATTCACAGGCTGCTCTGACAATACAGCAGAGAGCACATCAACACAGTCCGCAGCAGTAACAACAACAGCAGAGGAAGAGTCCGCAGAGACCACAACAGCTGATGCTGAGCAGACAACAGAAGAGGCAACAGCGTCTGAGGATACAGAGACAACGACCGCAGAGGCTGAGGAAGAGACAACAGCTGAGGAAGCTACAGAAGCTGGATCAGGTGCAGAGCTGGACGATGAAGAGTGCAAAAAGGTTGCAGCGGAGCTGATGAGTGATCTTAATTTTGCGGAGCGCATCGGCGGAGGAGTAATAACGTGTGATGGTAACCAGCCGCTTGCAGGCAATGAACAATACTGCAAGGTAACAGACTGGAAGTCAGAGAAGTATGATTTCAAGAGCACAGATGAATACAGGAAGTTCCTCAAGGACAGATTTGGCGGAAAGGTATATGACCGCTATATTGTATTCGCAGACGGTGAAGACCCGCTGCTGACAGACGGACCTGACGGAGTATACAGCAAATTTGCAGCAAAGGGAACACGTTACAACTTCACAGACGATACAGAGGTAAGTATAACAGCAAAAACTGAGAACACATTCACAGCAGAGGCAGAGTATGAGCTGACAGGAGCAACGATCAAGGTGACGATGCACTTCCTCAATGAAAACGGCACATGGATAATGGACAATATCTCAGATACGGACGAATAAAAATAATAAGCCTGAGACCGGCAATGCGCCGATCTCAGGCTTTTTTGTGCAGATATTACTTTTTGTCGGACTTCAGCGGAGCGGCACCGTGGCACTGACCGTGCATCGCACAGTTCGCGCAGCCGTGGCTGCAACCGCCTTTGCCCTCTTTTTTATCTTTTACCATACTGTAGATGACCGCACCTACGATGGCAAGAAGGATAATTGCAACTATTACCGAACCCATAATAATTACCTCCTTCGCAGCTGATGCACGATCATGCTACCTTAACATCGTGAGTGAGCTTAGTAGCTTCCTTGTAAGGACGAACGAGCATATAGATCATGAATACCAGAACAGCAACAGCAACGATCAGACCGATGATGTGGACATTTCCGGTAAAGAGGCAGCCCAGCTGATAGATGACCAGAGAAACAGCATAAGCGAAGATGCACTGATAACCGACAGCGAAGAGAGTCCACTTAGGGCTGTTCATTTCTCTCTTGATAGCGCCGATAGCAGCGAAGCAAGGAGCGCAGAGGAGATTGAAAGCGAGGAAAGAGTAGCCTGCCAGCTTTGAGAGACCCTCGAAGTCGAGAACGCCGAATACGCCGACAACCTCTTCCTTAGCCACAAGACCCATGATAGTAGCAACAGTAGCAGCAGCGTCATTGAAGCCAAGAGGAGCGAAGATCCACTTGATAGCGTCGCCGATGTGACCGAGAATAGAATCTGAAAGCTCCATATCGGGATCGAAAGCGAAAGCGCCGCCTTCCGGCCAGCCGTGAACTGAACCGGCCCAGATGATGATAGAAGAAATGAGGATAATAGTACCGGCTTTCTTGATGAATGACCAGCCGCGCTCCCACATGGAGCGGAGGATATTGCTTACAGTGGGCATATGGTAAGCAGGGAGCTCCATAACGAACGGAGCGGGATCGCCGGCGAACATCTTTGTTTTCTTGAGAATGATACCGGAGAT
>CADBNS010000189.1 GCA_902796065.1 Ruminococcus flavefaciens | reverse complement strand
GGCGACTTAGCCCTCAAGAGACCTGAAGACGGTTACTACACGATCACCGGACGTATCAAGGACAGGATCATCCGCGGCGGCGAAAATATCTACCCCAAGGAGATCGAGGACTTCCTCTATACCTACCCCAAGGTTAAGGACGTTCAGGTCATCGGCGTTCCTGATGAGGACTACGGTGAGGAGATCATGGCCTGCATCGTCCTCCAGGACGGCGAATCCGCTACCGAACAGGAGATCAAGGACTTCTGCCTCGCTCGTATGGCTAAGCATAAGTGCCCAAGATACGTTGACTTCGTTGACGGCTTCCCGATGAATGCTGCCGGTAAGATACTCAAGTACAAAATGAGAGAACAGGCTGTTGAAAAGCTCAAGCTCCACAACGCTAACAGCATAGAGACTGCCTGATCTTTGATCCACGACCTGTTTAAAGCGCATACTTTTTGTATGCGCTTTGTTATATCTGAGTGAAATATTACCCAGAGTCATATATTTTTCATATACCTTCCGCTCTATACTCCATTTTTATTTTCGCAGATTCTCCCGGCTAACTCCCGATTTCCGCTTCCAGAGCATTTTTTCACCATCTCTCTCTGAAAAGCTCCCGACAAAAAACAGCACTAATTGCACAATATCCATGAAAAACTGACAATTTCCGACCTTGACTTTATCGCATGGTTGTGCTAAAATATAATAAAACAAACTGTATGTTACTAAGCAGATTTAACAACGACGTTCCCATGATGCACGAAAGGGGTGCCAGTATGAACGTAAAAGAATGTGAAATACTTAAGATGCTGCTGGAAAGTCCTTATGTGGATAAACAGCTCATCTCAGACCTCAGCGGCAATCCTATGGGCGTCGTGGACAGATGCGTCAGAAGCCTCACCGACAGCGGTCATATAGATGAATCAATGCAGGTCACTAATAAGGGCAGAGACTTCATTAAACGCTCTACCCCAAGAAATGCCATTATTCTCGCTGCCGGTACTGGTCAGCGTATGATACCTATCAATACCCTCTATACCAAGGGTATGCTGGAGGTCGGAAATGTTACTCTCATTGAACGCCTCATCAGACAGCTGCAGGTTGCCGGTGTCAATGAGATACATATTGTCGTCGGCTTTATGAAGGAAGAATATGAGGCTCTCGGAGATAAGTATAACGTCCATATCATTCCTAACCGCTTTTTCCGCGAACGTGACTCGCTCTATTCTCTCAGCCTCGCTGCCGATTATATCGGCAACTCCTATATTCTCCCCTGCGACCTCTGGTGCAGGATCAACCCGTTCAGCAGAAACGAAATGTATTCGTGGTATATGGTCAGCGAAATCGTCGATGACGACAGCTTCGTCCGCGTGGATAATCAGCTGCAGCTCAATGTCACTGCTCCCGGTTCCGCCGGAAATACCATGATGGGTATCGGCTATATCTCAGACCCCGATGCTGAACACGTCCGCAGCCGTATGTCCGAACTGCTTCAGTCTCCCGCAAACTACAACCTTCCGTGGGAGTACTCCCTCGTCAATGACAGAAAACTCGTGGCGTATGCACGTAATGTCCGCTCCTGCGATATGGTCGATGTCAATACCTACGAACAGCTCCGCGGTCTTGATGACCAATCAAATCAGCTGAAATCATACTCCATCGCTATTATCATGAGCTCCCTCGGCATCAAAGAACGGGATATTACTGAGATCGCTCTCATGAAAAAAGGTGTCACCAACCGCTCCTTCATCTTTACTGCCAAGAAAAAACGCTATATCATGCGTATCCCCGGCGAGGGTACCAATAAACTCATCAACCGCCGTCAGGAGGCTCTGGTATATGACCTCATCAACGGTAAGAATATCTGCGATGACGTCGCTTATATCAACCCGGATAACGGCTACAAGATCACTCGCTTCATCAATAACGCTCGTACCTGTGACCCATATTCTCCCGATGATGTTAAACGCTGTATCGAAAAACTCAGATGGTTCCACAAAATGAACCTACAGGTCAGCCATTCTTTCGACATCTACCGGCAGATCGAGTTCTATCAGTCCCTCTGGGAGCACGACCGCTCTGTCTATGAGGACTATCGTACAACAAAAAGCAATGTTCACCTCCTCAAGAGCTTCATCGATGCTCAGCCTAAGGAGCTGTGTCTCTCTCATATCGATGCTGTTCACGATAATTTCCTCCTCTCTGAGGACGAGTTCGGTAACGTTCAGGTCCGTATCATTGACTGGGAATTCGCCGGTATGCAGGATCCCCATGTGGACATCGCTATGTTCTGCGTCGATGCTCTTTATGACCGTAAACAGATCGACGATACTATCGACCTCTACTTCAAGGACGCCTGTCCGCCGGCTGTAAGAGCTAAGATCTACTGCTATATCTCCGTTTGCGGCCTCCTGAGAAGCAACTGGTGTGAGTTCCGCAGCGACAGCGGCGTTGAGTTCGGTGAATATGCCCGCAGACAGTATCAGTACGCTACCGATTTCTATGAGATCGCTAAAAAAGCTATAGATGAGCTTAACTGATCCATCTTTTCTGTTATTTATACTGACTTTGCTTTTGCAGAGTCAGTTTTTTGATTATTAGCGGACTTTTAAATCAATTTTGTACATTTTTACTAATTGAGATTCCGTTTTTATCTCAAATTTCGACTTGATATGTTTCGATTTTTTGAACAAATTTATCGAAAATATGATATAATAAAATTGTAAAGTTGACTCGTGTCGTGGTATTTTTATTTTTTAGAGGTAGGTGTTAAAATGAAAAAAGGACCATTCTTTGAAATCGCAGTTATTGTCGCTGGTATCGATGAAGAGTATCAGCGCGAAGTTATTAACGGTATTATCAGTTTTTCTAAGGAATCTCAGATCAATCTTTCTGTTTTTACCTCTTACGGCGGTGTTATCAAAAGCTCAAGATACGATAAGGGAGAGTATAATATCTATTCCCTTATAAATTATGATAAATTCGACGGTCTTATCCTCCTTACCAATACTATCTGCAATGATGACGAAAGAAACAGGATCATCAGTGAGGTACGCGCTTCCGGTCTGCCGGCTGCGGTCCTCGACTGCGATGATTGCCCGGAGTTTTTCAACATCCGTATCGATAACAAATCCGCTATGGAAGAGATCGTTCGCCATGTTATTACTGTTCATGGCGCTAAAACTATAAACTATATCTCAGGTCCGCTGTCAAATCCTGAGGCCTCAGACCGTTATGATACCTTTATGAAGGTCACCGGTGAGTTCGGTATCAATGTCAGCGATGACCAGATCTATTTCGGCCTCTTCCGCTCTATCGACGGTAAAAAGGCTATCACTCAGTTCGTTGAGTCCGGCAGAAAACTGCCTGACGCTATTATCTGCGCTAACGATAATATGGCTCTCTCCGCTGTGGCTGAGCTCGAAACCCTCGGATACAGTGTGCCGGAACATATCATCGTTACCGGCTTCGACAATACATACAATGCAAGACATCACTATCCGGCGCTGACTACTGTCGCTCGCCCCCTCTTTGAGTCCGGCTACCGCGCCTGCGAAACCGTTTTCAGCGCTATCAACGGTGAGTCACCAGATAAGGTCATTACCCTCGATTCTTCTGCTGTGTTCACTCAGAGCTGCGGCTGCTCCAATGAGTTCACAGAGAATGTCCCTAAGTACAAGAAGGGCGTTTACCACACTATAAACGGTACACGCGATGATATTTCGCTCCTCGAACGCCTTACTCCCGAACTGGCTGAGGCTGATGGTGCTGACGATAACTTCCGCATCCTCGGTAAGTTTATCCCCGAGCTCCAGTGCGAACGCTGCTGCATCTGCCTGTGCTCAGGCTGGGAAGGCAAACGCAGGCACCTCTGGGACCCACGTTCTGACGACTCATTCCAGATAAACGGGTATACACCTCTCATGTCTGCTCCACTTATTTGGAATAAGGGTATCATCAGCAAAGTCGAACTCTTCAATTCAAGCGATATGTATCCCGTTCCTAACAAATCAGGCGGCAATGTCAGCTTCTTTATGCCACTGCATTTCCGTCAGAGATGCCTCGGCTACTTCATTATCACTAATTCCGATTTCACCGGAAGAAGTCTGATGTGCCACTCTCTTATGATGACCATAAGCAACTCTATCGAGAACGTGCGCAAGATCAAAAACCTTACCGGCGCTATCGATGAACTCAATAAGCTCTACGTCATGGATCCCCTCTGCAATATCTATAACCGCAACGGTTTCAGACGCACTGCCGAGGAAATGTACAGCGAATGCCTCAAAATTCGCGGCAATATCATCATTTCCTTTATCGATATGGACGGCCTTAAACAGATAAACGATAACTACGGCCATCAGGAAGGCGATAACGCCCTCAGATGCCTCGCTGATATTATTACCGAATGCTGCAACGATGACCAGATCTGCGCCCGTTTCGGCGGCGATGAGTTCATTCTCTTCGGCGTCAACGCCTGCGAGGACGATGTTCAGCGCCTCGAAAAAGACTTCGCGGATAAGATCGAACAGACTAATCACCATATCCGCAAGCCTTACCGCATCGAGGCAAGTATCGGTACTATCGTGACTAAACTCAACGGTAAACAGGACCTCTTCGACCTCATTACCAAGGCCGATGAACTTATGTACGAAAAGAAAAAGCGCAAAAAGAATTCACGCTACCTCAGAAGATAGCTTCTTCCTGTCTTCTGGCTTATAGACATTATTTTTTCATTGATAAGGAGTACTGAATATGACGGCAAATATCCCCGAGATCTTCGGATGCAACGTTTTTAATGAGGAGGTTATGAAGGCAAGACTGCCTAAGAATATCTATAACGATTTCAAGCGCACTATACGTCAGGGCGAACCACTGGACATGAATACCGCCGATTTCCTCGCCAATGCCATTAAGGACTGGGCTATCGAAAAAGGCGCTACCCACTACACCCACTGGTTCCAGCCTATGACCGGTTCGACCGCTGAAAAACATGACTCATTCATCAGCGTTGGTCCAAATGGCACCGCTATTATGGAGTTCTCAGGCAAAGCCCTCGTAAAGGGCGAACCAGACGCTTCCTCTTTCCCTTCCGGCGGCCTCAGAAGAACTGACTCCGCCCGCGGCTATACCGCATGGGATCCTACCTCCTACTGCTTCGTCAAGGAAGGAAGCCTCTATATCCCCACCGTTTTCGTTTCCTATACCGGTGAGATACTCGATAAGAAAACTCCTCTCCTTCGCTCTATGGAGGCTCTCAGCAAAACTGCTGTCCGCTTCCTAAAGCTCTTCGGCAATGAGAAAGTTACCCGCGTTACTTCTACCGTGGGCGCTGAACAGGAATATTTCATCATCGATAAGAAAATGTTCGACCAGCGTGAGGACCTCATTCTCACCGGTCGTACCCTATTCGGCGCTAAGCCCCCTAAGGGTCAGGAGCTCGATGATCAGTACTTCGCTAACCTGAAACCACGTATCGCCGCTTATATGGCAGAGCTCGATGAGGAGCTCTGGAAGCTCGGTATCTACTCCAAGACCAAGCATAACGAGGTCGCTCCCGCTCAGCACGAAATGGCTCCCATCTTCACTACCTCCAACCTCGGCACAGATCAGAATGAACTGGCTATGGAGGTCATGGAAAAGGTCGCTCTCCGTCACGGACTTGTGTGCCTCCTCCATGAAAAGCCTTTCGAGGGCGTTAACGGCTCCGGTAAGCATAACAACTGGTCTATGTCCACCGATGACGGTCAGAATCTCCTCGACCCCGGTGACACTCCTATGGAAAACCTCCAGTTCCTTACCATTCTCTGCGCTCTTATCAAGGGCGTCGATGAGTACTCCGACCTCATGCGCCTTTCTGCCGCTTCTGCCGGCAATGACCACCGTCTCGGCGCTGATGAGGCTCCTCCGGCTATCGTTTCCATGTTCCTCGGTGAGGAGCTCGATGCTGTCCTCTCCGCTATCGAAGAGGACGGTAAGTATAAAACTCAGACCAAGACATTCGAGATCGGCGTGAATGCTCTGCCGTCCTTCCCTAAGGACTCCACCGACAGAAACCGCACTTCTCCATTCGCTTTCACCGGTAACCGCTTTGAGTTCCGCATGGTGGGTTCTTCCGATAATATCGCCTGCCCCAATGCGCTCCTCAATACTATCGTTTCAGAGGAACTCAGCCAGTTCACTGAGATACTGGAGCCATTCGCCGGTACACCTTCCTTTGAACAGGAAGTCAAAAAACTCCTCAAGAATGTCCTCAAGGATCACAGACGCATCATCTTCAACGGCGACGGTTACTCCCCTGAATGGGTCAAGGAGGCCGAAAGACGCGGTCTGCCCAACTACCCGTCAACTGTGGACTGTATGCCCCACTACACCGACGAGAAGAACCTCAGAATATTCCGCAAGTTCGGCGTGTATAACCGAAATGAACTTACTGCACGTACTGAGATCCACCTCGAAAAGTACTCCAAAACTGTACGCATCGAAGCTCGTACTATGGTGGAAATGGCGCGTAAACAGCTGCTTCCGGCTGCTCTGGAATACGTCGATAAGCTCTGCGCTGCGATTGCTACCAAGAATTCACTGGGCATCGTTTCAAAGGCTGAAAATGCCCTCTCCGCTGAACTGAATACTCTCTGCGATATGCTTTACAACTCCATTCAGAGACTCGAAGAACGCATTGAAAATGCCTGCGGTATTTCTAATGTTCAACAGCAGGCTGAGGCTTTCCACGATTCTGTACTCGCTGAAATGGAGATCATGCGCAGCGTTGCTGACCGCATTGAGCTTATTATGCCGCGCTCAGCATGGCCGATTCCTACTTACTCCGAAATAATCTACAATGTATAAAGAAAAAACCACCCATTTTAGGGTGGTTTTTTCTTTATTCTTCAGTGTATTTCTCACCGATGCATTGGATTATCTCCGCTACGCGCTCTTCTCCTATGTAGAAGGTCGCACCGGTCGTTACAATGTCTGTTATTATATAACCGTCAGCAGTTATCCTGACTTTACAGTTATCCTTGCCGAATACCGGCACACTTACGTTGAATTCAACTGCCGTGTCGCCTGTTGCTTCTTCGTCCAGATTCGGCAGCTTGGCTTCACTGGTGAATACATACCATACCAGTGCCCTGTCTATGTCTGTGTAGTGCTTGCCTTCGGCTGTGCAGTCCCCTGATACACGCAGGTATCCGCGCAGATTCAGCTCGTCGATCATATGCTCTATGTCCGACGGTCTGTAGCTGTTGTTCACAAATACATAATAGCTGTCATCATCGCCTGTTCTTACTGCCACCGCAGCCTTACGCGCTACGTGGACCATATCGTATACCGTTACCTTCAGTCCGTGAGCTGCACCTGTATTCGGGTCATCTGCATAGGTTACTGCTGCCTTGCCGTTTATGCCTCCGCTGCTGACTGTGGTATCACAGCGATCGTAAACTATTTCGTACTCACGGTTATCACCGTATCTGTATACTATACTATCGGTGTAGTACTCCCAGTTGATGTC
>CADBNS010000188.1 GCA_902796065.1 Ruminococcus flavefaciens | reverse complement strand
GATCAGAAAGACGCTTATTGAACTATTGATATGAAGTGTGTTTTATCTTTTGTTGTAAACATCATTGTTCTTAATTTTGATTCTAATCTAAAAAATGGTCTTGAAATTATGCTTTTTTTATGATATAATTTCATTAATCAAATATTTAGAATTAAGTGAAGTTTTGACACTTTTGGGTATAAATCACTTACAGTGGTAGAGCACTCGGCTGTTAACCGAGTTGTCGTTGGTTCGAGTCCAACTGGGGGAGCCAAAAAAAACCACTTTCATTATGAAGGTGGTTTTTTCTATATTAGGAACGGAGTGAACAAACTATGTCATACTGGTACATTTATTTCGTTTTGATCGTATGCATACTAATTCCGTTGATGAGAGCAAGACGAAATCTGATCGTAAGAAGAGTAATAAAAAAACGCAGAAAAAGAGGATTGACGAATATGAGTGAATTGATAAAGGAATTTATTGACAAAGAGGTAGTTATATACGTATCAACTGGCAGCAGTTCGGCAGTTGCAGGATTTATCCGCAAGGTCGAGGACGGCTGGGTAAAGGTCGAGAAGAAGAACGAACAGTTTGAGATCATCAGCCTTGACTACATCAGCCGCATTCAGGATTATCCCCGCAATAAAAAGGGAAAGAAACAGTTAGTCATTTCAGAATAACTCAGAGCCATGCACACGCATGGCTTTTTCTATTGCAAAAAACGCAGCTGTGTGGTATAATTTTTATAGTTTTAGTAAGGAGGCGACGGGCGTGGCGCGATTGCTTGATAAACTGGTAATTCTGATGATATGTGTCATTGGACTGTGCAGCGACAACTCATGGGAGCGTCCGGTAGTCGTACTGCTCATATCCGCGGCTCTGACGCTGTTTTCGCAGCTGTGGGACAACGTGAAAGTCTCAACGATACTGGTCGTAGTCTGGGCAGTCTCCTGCATATTCTTTCCGATAATGATATGCACCTTGCCGCTGATACTTTTTGAAGCACTGTCCCTGAGGCGTCCGTGGCTGATTGTACCAGCTTTTGCAGCACTGGGAAGGGCAGATGAGCTGACAATGGTGCAGCTTGTCATAACTGCTGTAGGAAGTCTCTGTGCGTGGATAATTTACAGCCGTATCAGCAGGCTTGAGGCTGAGGTGGATAAGCTTCACGCACTCCGCGACACCACCGCCGAGAGCAATATACAGCTTTCAATGGAGAATCATCAGCTTGCCGAGGCGCAGGACAATGAGATACGCCTTGCAACTCTTCGGGAGCGCAACCGTATCGCCCGTGAGATCCATGACAACGTGGGCCATATGCTGACACGCTCACTGTTGCAGTCCGGAGCTCTTCTGGTCATAAACAAGGACGAAGCAATGCGTGAGCCTCTGGAGAGCCTCAGGGACACTCTTGACAGCGCAATGACCAGTATCCGCGCAAGTGTTCACGACCTACACGACGAATCAGTGGACCTGCACAAGATCATAGATGACTGTATTGCATCGGTGGACAGCCGCTTCCGTGTGGAGCTTGATTACGATGCCGGAGATACCATACCGGCGGACATCAGGCTGTGTTTTGCGGGAGTCATAAAAGAGGGCATAAACAACGCTGTGAAGCACTCCACAGGCGACAGAATAAGGATAACCGTCCGTGAGCACCCCGGACTATATCAGCTTGTAGTGGCTGATAACGGCAGCTGCACAGAAATACACGAAACTGGTATCGGACTTAAAAATATGCGTGAACGTGCGGCGTCAGTGGGCGGACATATCACCTTTACTCCGTCACGGGAAGGCTTCCGGATATTCATGTCCGTACAGCGCAAAGATAAGGAGCGGAATAAATGAGAATAGCAGTAATTGACGATGACAAGCTGGTTGCACTGTCGCTGAGAACGATACTTGAAAGCAAGGACGGCATAGAGATAGCCGCAATGGGCAGCAGCGGTGAGGAGGCTATAGCGCTGTTCCGTGAGCACTGTCCGGACGTCATGCTCATGGACATACGCATGGAGGGCATGACCGGCATAGAGGCAGGGGAAGCCATACTCAGTGAAGCTCCTGACGCGAAGATACTTTACCTCACCACGTTCTCTGACGATGAATACATAGTAAAAGCCCTTGGCATGGGAGCCAAAGGCTATATACTGAAACAGGACTTTGAAGGCATCGCCCCTGCCCTTGAGGCGGTAATGCGCGGACAGACCGTGTTTGGCGACAAGATAACAGAACGGCTTCCGGAGCTTATGAAGTCCGGAGAGAGTCGTTTCGACTACGAACGCTACGGCATCAGCGACAAGGAGCGTGAGATACTGGAGCTTGTGGCAGAGGGCATGAGCAACAAGGAGATAGCCGGACAGCTCTATCTCAGTGAAGGCACAGTGCGCAACTATATCAGCTCCCTGCTGGAGAAGCTGGAGCTCCGTGACAGGACGCAGCTGGCGATATTCTATTACAGGGATATAAAATGATAAAAGGACGGTCAAATGCCATGGCCGTCCTTTTATCGTATATTAAGTATTATCAGTAAGCATCTGTTTCATGAGTATCATATCGAACACATTAACTTCGCTGTCACCGTTTATATCGGAAGCCTTGAACTGTTCCGCGGTGAGGTCGCCGCTGTTCAGGAGGAAGCCCTGAAGGAGCAGTCCGTCAGCGATAGTAACGGAGCCGTCGGAGTTGAGGTCACCTGTAACGGTTTCCTTAACAGCAGGACGTTCCTGAGTGGGAGCACCGATAGTGAATTCAGTGCGTACCAGCTCAAAGGTCTTTCCGTTAGCGTCCTGAGCTGAAATGCGGTAGATGTAGCTGCCCTTTTCAAGAGCATCGAAGCTCAGTGACTTATCGAAAACTGATTTCAGGTCGTAGGTAGTGGCATTTGGAGCAGCCTCCGCATACTGAGCGGTAGCCTTGTCGTCCTTATCGTAAACGCCGCCCCATACCTTAGTGATGTTAACAGCTGAGGTAATGCTGCCGCTGATGCTGAATGCCTTCTTGTATTCTATCTGACCCATGGGCGCGATAACGCTGGCAATATCCATTTTTGACTCCTTGGGGGAGAGCTTCTGGATATAGTCCATAGAGCAGTATCCTGTTACGCCGTTATACTCTATATGAGCCCATTTTCCGTCGCCGTCAAGCACCTTGATATTATCAGCGTGAGCCGGTATCTTACCGATAGCGGCGTACTGAGTGCCCTTGCCGGAGCGGATATTGATGAAGGTGGTAACGCCCTTGGTAGCATAGGTACCGGAGTAATCCACAGCAGGAGCAGCAGTTGCCGGAGCAGCTGTGGTAGTAGTTGCAACAGTGGTTGCAGCTGTAGTAGCCGCGGTAGTTGCAGCCGCCGTAGTCTTCGGAGCCTCAGCCTTCTGGAGGTAATCCATAGAGCAATAGCCCACAACGCCGTTGAACTCAACATGAGCCCATTTGCCGTCAGCCTCAGTGACTCTGATGCCTGTTGAGCCGGCATTTATTTTGCCGATGACAGAATAGCCTGTACCGCAGCCTGAACGGATATTGAGATAAGTAGTAAGTAAGCTGTTAGTATTGTATATGCCTGCATAATCGGAGCTCATGGAAGAGCCGGAAGCAGCAGGAGCAGCTGCGGAAACTGTATTATTATTAGTGAAAGAGAAGTAATTCAGGGGGTCATAGAAAGTAACGGTGGGGTAGCCCGTACCGTCGAGGGCGTTGCTGACGCCGAAGTGGAGGTGGTTGCCGGAGGAAATACCGGTACTGCCTATCTTAGCGATGACCTGTCCCTGACTGACAGAAGCTCCGGCAGAAACGACAACAGAAGAAGCGTGAGCATAGAATGTATACACGCCCAGGTCGTCATGGCGGAGGATAACGATATTACCGTAGCCGTCCAGCCAGCCGGAGTACTGTACAGTACCGGGGTAAGCTGCGTAAATATCGGTATTATAGTCAGCCTGTATATCGATAGCGTTGTGATAACCGGAAGAGTTGTTAACGTTGCGCATTTCGTTGAAGTATGTAGTGATCGTCTTGTATTCGGGCTGAGTAGGCCATACGCCGTTAACAGCAGCCAGTGCGTTGAGTCCGCCGAAGGAAGAAACTGACATTACAGCGAATGTAAGTAAGGCGGAAACCGTTTTTCTGAATATTTTTTTCATGAGACACTCTCCTTGTAAAAGTGGTGGATAAAAAAACATCTCAATATCACTGTTTGATCCTACAACCATATAGTAGCATAAGAGATAAAATATGTCAATTAGGTTACAATGATTACAGAAAAATATCTCCGTTTGTAATATATTAATGAAGTTTGAACAGCTTCGATTTAGCACAATTGATGATACGAAGCGTAAACAGAGAGTATATGATTACAAAATGTAATTATTTTGGGGCAATAAAAAAGGGAGGCAAGAGCCTCCCTTTGAGATACGATCTATCATTCTTCCGGCTCGTGGATCTCACCAACGATGGGAAGCGGGTCGATACCCTGTCTTGTGTAGTAGTCGGACAGTGCGGACCTTACAGCCTGTTCAGCCAGAACGGAACAGTGTATCTTTACAGCCGGCAGACCGTCCAGAGCCTCCACGACCGCCTGATTTGTCAGCTTGAGGGCATCATCGATAGACTTGCCCTTTATCAGCTCAGTAGCCATAGAAGATGTAGCCACAGCCGCACCGCAGCCGAAGGTCTTGAACTTGGCGTCGGTGATAATGCCGTTATCTATTTTGAGGTACATTTTCATAATATCGCCGCACTTTGCGTTGCCTATCTCACCAACGCCGTCAGCGTCCTCAATTTCTCCGACATTACGGGGATTTGAAAAATGGTCAAGTACTTTCTCACTGTACATCATAATGATCTAACTCCTTTGGATAATATTATTCATTTTCAGTTTATCTGCTCTGACGATGCACCCGGTTTCCACCTGACTGCGGTCTATATCCGTCAGCATGATAGCAGCGATCTTTCCGTCGGGTGCAGTCTTGTCGGACTGCGGAGGGCTGTTCCGATCCGGTTTAGGGGGATTGATAAGCTGGATCCGTCCCTCCAGCTGCCGGTGATCCGCGGTCTCTACAGTGATCCTGCCGGGATAGGCAAAGCTGCCGCCCTGTACAACGCCGATTACGATAGGAAATCCGGCACCGTAAGTATATACATCCTCAACATACATCAGGACTTCCCCGTCCTCAGGTCTGACCGGACACTGTTCCAGCATTTCGGAAGCTGAGGCATGGTTCTTTTCGTATTTTTCCAGTCCCGGGTAATTGTCTTTGGTAATGCTGTAATATTTTGGAATGAATTTGATACCGCAAAGCACAGCGACAATAATAAAACGTGCAAGGTGCCTTTTGTAATTCACTGAGTATGTCATACTTTCTTGATCAGGTCGTTGCGCTTGACCTGTCCTCGTTCTACGTCCTTTAGCAGCAGACCTGCATCAGCGCCCTCAGCCACGGAGTCCACAGTCTTTCTGAACTGCTCAATACCGGTGATGACAGAGCTTGCGGTGACATCTTCGCCGCGCATCAGCCGGACGCTGTCGCCAACGCGGAACACGCCCTCAGTGACCGTACCCACAACGACTGTACCCCTGCCGGAAATACTGAAGGTATCGTTCACGATGAACTCAGCGTAAGCGTTCTCATCGAGGCGCGATTCGGGAGCATACTCATTAGTTTCATAATCGCGCAGTTCTTTTTCGTCGTCAGTTATAAAGCCGTCGTCCATAGGCTTTCTGCCCAGCAGCTTGTCCAATAATCCCATAATGTCAGCTCCTTACTGATATTTTTCGCCTTTCATCATTTTCTCCCACACCGGAGACATAGAGCGCAGTCTTTCAACGACCTTCGGAATGACCTCAAGAATATAGTCAACGTCCTCATCGGTAACATCGTCCTCAATGGAGAGGCGGAGAGAGCCGTGAGCTATCTCGTGTTTCAGACCGATAGAGAGGAGAACGTGTGAGGGGTCCAGAGAGCCGGAGGTGCAGGCAGAACCGGAGGAGCCGCAGATGCCGTTCATATCCAGCATGAGCAGCAGGGATTCGCCCTCAATGCCCTCAAAAGAGATATTGAGGTTGCCGGGGAGTCTCTTTTCCCTGTCGCCGTTGAGCCTTGTGTAGGGGAGTTTCAGCATACCGTCGATAAGTCTGTTTCTTCTTGGAATGATAACAGCATTTCTCTCAGCGATATTCTTTGTGGCAGCTTCGATAGCAACGCCAAGACCGACGATAGCCGGCACATTTTCTGTACCTGCACGTTTAGCGCGTTCCTGACCGCCGCCGTGGATAAGATTGGGGAGGGTGATGCCCTTTCTGATGTAGAGCGCACCGATACCCTTCTGTGCGTGTATTTTATGGCCGGAGAGTGAGAGCATATCGATGCCCTGCTTGTGAACGTCAATATCCACGTGACCCACAGCCTGAACAGCATCGGTGTGGAAAATGACCTTCTTCTCCTTGCATATCGCAGCTATTTCATCGATAGGCTGGATAGTACCTATTTCGTTGTTAGCGTACATGATAGTTACCAGAGCCGTATCATCGCGGATAGCCTTTCGGACGTCCTCAGGGTCGATGAGGCCCTTGTCGCTTACGGGGACATAAGTTACCTCAAAGCCGTGTTTTTCCAGATATTCGCAGGTATGGAGCACAGCGTGGTGTTCAAAGACAGAAGTGATGATATGCTTCTTGCCGCGCTTAGCCATAAGCTCAGCGGTGCCTTTGATAGCCCAGTTATCGGACTCGGAACCGCAGCTGGTGAAGAATATCTCCTTGGGGTCAGCGCCCAGAGCGGCAGCTACCTTTTCTCTTGCTTCCTCCACGGCTTTCTGAGCGTCACGACCCAGCTTATATATACTTGATGCATTGCCGTAAGCCTCACGGAAGTATGGGAGCATAGCGTTAAGAACTTCCTCAGAAACGGCAGTAGTAGCGGCATTGTCCGCGTAAATGAATCTTTTTTCCATGACCGGAGCCTCCTATATAGAGTATTTATCCCGCTGCTCGACGGCAAGTCTGTCGCAGCGTTCGTTTTCGGGGTGACCGGCATGACCCTTGACCCATACGAAGGTAACATCGTGCTTATCCAGCAGCGGCAGCAGCCTTTCCCACAGGTCAACATTGAGAGCAGGTTTCTTATCTGATTTGATCCAGCCTTTTTTCTTCCAGCCGTAGACCCAGCCTTTTGTGATGCTGTCGCACAAGTACTTGCTGTCGGTGGTGAGGACGACTTTGCACGGCTCCTTCAGTGCGGAGAGACCGGCAATAACGCCCATTAGTTCCATACGGTTGTTGGTGGTAGCCTTATCGCCGCCGGAAAGCTCCTTCTCGGCATTTCCGTAGCGCAGCACAACGCCGTATCCGCCGGGACCGGGATTGCCGCTGCAGGCACCATCGGTAAAGATCTCTACTGTTTTGATATAAAACACCCCTTGTAATTTTACTCGTATATTATAACCGATAGGAAAAGTAAATTGGACAATTGTTAACCCTTGTAAACGGCGTAGTTGTTAGTATATACTTACAAAACCTATAGGCATTATCGGATGACCCTGCAAAGATTAGCCTCTCCGGAGCCGATATGCCGCTCTGTACCGTCGTCCATGCGGACTATCAGGTTAGCGTTGTCATCTATTCCCACAGCGGTCGCAGTAAGGCTCTCACGACCCACATTGGCAGTTATTCTGTTACCTGTGAGTAACTCCCTGCGGCGGTACTCGTCAAGGTAGCTGCGGTCGGGGATACGGCTGAGGCAGGTCTCAAGGCGGTTGATTATCTCCGCACACAGGCGGTTGCGGTCCACAGCTCTGCCGGATTCGTCCTGTATATTGGTGACGATGCTTCTCAGCTCATCGCCCAGGTCGGCGGAGCGCACGTTGATGCCGATGCCGATAACGGCGTAGTCAAGGGAGTTCATTTCCAGACCCATAGAGGCTTCGGTGAGTATTCCGCATATCTTTCTGCCGTTCATGTACAGGTCGTTGACCCACTTTATATTCACAGGTGCGCCGCACAGTTCCTCCACAGCCTCAGCAGCAGCGCAGGCGGCCGCAGTAGTCATCATGGAGGAGTCCTCCACGGACATTGCCGGACGAACTATGACGGACATATACAGTCCTGAGCCGGCAGGTGAGACGAAGGTCCTGCCCAGTCTGCCCTTGCCTCCTGTCTGGGTATCAGCGGTGACAACAGTACCGTGAGCCGCACCCTGAGCGGCAATATCCTTGGCGTAGTTGTTGGTGGAGTCCACGGAGTCCAGCACGATGACCTCACTTCCCAGCTCAGCGGCGGTGATACCGGCGCATATCAGCTCACGGGATAGGCGGTTGCTGTCCGCACCAAGACGGTAGCCTTTTGAAGCGGATTCAATGACATAGCCCTCAGCCTCCAGGGACTTCACAGCCTTCCAGACGGCATTGCGGCTGACACCGATGCTGTCCGCCAGAGACTGACCGGAAATATAGCAGTCTCCGGCATCAGCCAGAGTTTTCAGAAGTATATCTTTAACGTTCATAGCAGCTCCTGATTAAGAACCTGTCCACATAGGGTGAATGTACGGATTTTCAGGCATAATTTTGTCGGTGGCAAGGCAAAAATCCGCCGACGG
>CADBNS010000187.1 GCA_902796065.1 Ruminococcus flavefaciens | reverse complement strand
CGCAACGGCAGCAAGTATATGGCTCGTGCTCTGAAGGACGATCAGGCTCCCGAGGAAGCAGCACAGGCTCTTGCAAACCTGTTCTATATGATACGCATCGCCGGAGTCCTGCTCCACCCGATGGCTCCGTTCGGAACTGAAAAGCTCCGCGAGTACCTTGATGTCGATGAGCGTATCTGGTCGTGGGACACTATCCTTGAACCGCTGACCTACTTCACCGGCAGCGATCACAAGCTGAAGTTCCTGCCGCCAAGAACCGACTTCTTTACCCGTCACGAAAGCCAGTTTGCACAGGCTGAGGAATAAAAAACGAGATCCGGATAAGTCACATTATCCGGATCTTTTTGTTTATTTACCTGTTAGCCAACTGCTCCAGAGCCTTGTCAAGGAGGTAATCCTCTCCCCTGTCATAGATAGCCGTCAGAGCCTCCTCATCGAATGGTATGCGGATGTCCAGCTTGGTCTTAGCCTGACGGTCCGGACCTGCGTCAACGAAGATGCTTCCGTCCTCGTCAAGCACCACGCATGATGAAAGACATATTGTACCGGAATCCACACTGAATGATGAGATTGCCTGACAAACGCCGCATGATTCTGTAAATCCCATAACTGTCGCATTTGGTATCCTTCTCATGAGCATTACCATGTCATCTGCCGCACTGACGCTGTTATGGTTTACAAGGACTATGACCTTGCCTCCGTCAAGTATATCCTCACCTCTTACGGTGAGCTTATCGCCTCTGATGTAATTTCCGTTCTCATCTTTTGCGTAGCACTTGTTATCAAAATCCCAGACAGCGTCATATGCGTGGAAATAAGTGCCTTTAGCTGCCACAAGCTCTGCAACGGCATCGCAAAGGTACGGGTCTCCGCCGTTATTGGTGCGAATGTCCAGAATAATATTCTTCATCCCCTCTTTCTTTGCATTGAGGATATATTCTTTCAGTTCATTCTTCATTTTGCTGTAATCAGTGCTTGTATAGGTATCGCTGTCATAAGACATAGTCTTGATGCGCAGACAGTAGGTTTCATCAGTGAGCTTCTTCCACTGAAGATGACCTATATTCAATCCGCCGTCCAGCTTATCCATTATTGCCTTTTCCCACCTGTCGTAGTATCTGTCACCGTTAGCGGAAAGCATAGTTTTCTGCTCCTGACCGTTATCATCGATGTACGTTACCTCCACGGTATCGCCGCCGACTCCGGCTGCAAGCTCAGTGCGGAAGAAGTACTCGTTATCGATGTCAGAGTAACTCAGAAGTCCGTATGCATCTGAGCGCAGATTAGCCTCCTCCGGCGTCATGCCGTCCCATGCGGTGATGACGGTACCGTTGTGGATACCCTTTGCCTTCACCTCATCGCTTACATCAACAGCCGCAGCACTTCCGTCCTCCAGACAGAGTATGCAGAGTCCGTAGTCATTTCCGAACAGTTTTTTCATTGCCATTTCCACTACACTGTCATCTTTTGGGATGTAACCCACATGAGCATCGTGAAACTCACCGCAGAACCGTCTCCATGCTGCAAAATTGGCGATCTCATCATGGTCATTCTGAATCTTTACGAACTGCGGGTGATATTTTGAGTACAGCTCGTCCCAGTTGATCTGTTTATGCTCAGTGAGAACGTATCTCGCCTTCATCTCATCGAAGCCTTCCTCAAATGAGACAAGGAAATCCGGCTTTCTGTATGCCTTGCTGCTGAGCGCTGCCGGAACCGACAGCAGGGTAACTGCTGCGGCTGAACCGCAGAGTATACGGCGTACAGCTGTCTTGTCGGTGAAGAATCCCAGAAACAGCAGAACTGTACCTATATATGCAAGTATCATCGTCTTTTCAAATCCAGCATACGCCGGAATGAACATCAGCAGCAGACCGGGAGCTATGTACAGCAGTCTCCAGAATGCGCCGCGGTATTTCTTTGAGTATCCCGCTGCCCAGAACAGCACCGCAGCCAGCACGATCACTAATGCGATATGCAATATATCTTTATAGATCATATTTATACCTCCTTAGTTAAGATCGTCTTTGTGGAAGAATACATATCCGACGAGGATATATACTGCCGCAAACAGCATCGATACGCCAATGATGCCGGCTATTTCCGAAATATGCATGGTCGGGTCATAGATTATGCGCATTTTAATATCTGATAAGCCATATGTGTATCTTGATCTGATATTCAGCAGTCTGTACATAGTAGTCAGTGCCAGTGAAAGTGAATCCTTTTCAGCTAATAAGCCCTGATCTGCATAGATCGACAAGCTTATATACTGACAGATAAGTCCTGTAATCAGTCCGCCCACAGACTTTTTGATAATGATGCTCAGTGTGAAGGCTGCACATATCAGTCTTATTACCGGAAACAGCAGCAGGGACATCCTGAGTACCGCCTGTCCCACTGTCAGATCATTTCCCCAGCCGTAAAGCACAGCTGCTACAGCAATGGGTATCACCATTATCAGCACAGAGCCGATAACGGAGTAGATAAGTGCTACGATAACTCTGCCGAAATACGACTGCCTGCGTGTACGTCCGCTCATGATCTCATAGTAGACTGTCTTGTCATCGAAATCCTTAGCTGCAATATCACCGGCTGCAATACCGGTGAAAAACGGCAGGAACATTATTATCATCGGAAGCAGCTCTCTTACGCACTGTGATGCCGTAGCACCTTCCTGAGTTTCTCCCATAGCGAATATGAGCTCGATAATGCCAAATGCGATAAGACCAATGAGCACATACAGCTTGCTTTTATTCTTGAACAGCTGAAAAAGCTGCGATCTTATTACTTCTTTCATAATGTCCTCCTTAATCTATATCGCGTTTTCTGAACAGTACGTATGAGCAGATAAGGAGCAATACAGTCTCTATGACCGCAGCAAGAACTGTTCCTGTAACAACTGAGCTGTCAAGCGCTGCCTTGTATATCGTTATGTCTTTGCCGTCAACGAAGCCCATGGCGGTATTTGAGAAATCCATGATCTTCATTGCATTAGGGATTGAAAGCTGCCATGTCAGCTCAAAACCGAGATTCATAAGCTCCATCACAAATAGAGGCAGCATCTCGAATATCATCATCAGGTAACCTGCTGCCAGACCTATCCAGCTTGATCTTGCAAGAAAGGTAAGGCAGGCAATGAATGTGGTGTACCTGATAAGCACCATCAGGGACAGCACGAAATGGAACAGTGCTTCACTCATTGATATTGAATGTCCCCAGCCGTTCATCAGTGTCAGCACAGCTAATGGAGCTATGGCAATGACTGCAAACAGAATGATGTTATAGATGTATGAGAGGATTATCCTGCTGAAAAAAACAGCTGAACGCTTCTGACCGTAGAGAACCTCATAGTTCACGGTCTTATCGTTGAAATCATAACCGCAGATGCGGGTCGTAACGAATGCGGGAAGCATAAAGCAGAATACCGCAATGAAGGTGCCCCAGTATCCTACTGCAAGGCTTCCGGTCAATGTCTCTCCGCCGCTGTCAGAGAACATTGTCACAATGGACGATACTGCTATGATCAGTCCCAGCAGCACCATGATATAGGAGTATATATCATGTTTTATCGTGTAATTCAGAGATCTTACGATGTTCCACATTATTTTCACCTACCAGTTTCATATAGTATTGTTCAAGGTCAGCCTCAGTTATCTCAAGGATAAGCGGAACAAGTCCGTTTTGGTAGAGGGTCTCGGAGATAAGACGTTTTTCGTCAAGGCGCTCATGTATGCGCAGGCTTCCGTCCTTGTCTACGGAGATGTCCTTGATACCCAGCTTTTCCTGAAGAACTGCAACCGCCAGAGGATCGTTGTCGGTGTGGATATGATAGTTCTCCTGACACATCGCGCGGAGCTGTTCCGCTTCGATGCACTGCTTTATCTGTCCGTTATTTATGAATATATAGTCTGTACACAGATGGGACAGCTCAGCAAGGATATGTGATGAGATGATAACGGTTATGTCCTGATCGTGGTTGAGCTTCGTTATCAGGTCACGTACCTCCACGATACCCTCGGGGTCCAGACCGTTTACCGGCTCGTCAAGCACCATTACCTCCGGACGGGAAAGGAGAGCTCCGGCAATTCCAAGACGCTGACGCATACCCAGTGAGAAGTTCTTCACAGACTTCTTGCCTGTGTCACCAAGTCCAACGATACTCAGCACCTCGTCCACGCGGCTGAGATCGGGAATTCCCTTCTGATAGCACTGTTTCGTGAGGTTCTCCTTCGCACTCATACCCTGCTTGGCGTAGGGAGTTTCAATAATGAAGCTCATACGGCTCCTTTCGTGAGCCAGATCATTTTCACTCTCCTTGCCGAAGATAGTTATCTTTCCGGAATCCGGCATGACCAGTCCGCCCAGCATCTTCATGAGAGTAGTTTTTCCGGCACCGTTAGGTCCGATAAGTCCGCATATACTGCCTTTTCTTATCTGTAGTGATACATCGTCCACAGCCTTATGCTTTCCGAACTGCTTTACCAGATGCTCCACAGTGATTATTGCATTTTCCATACAGTTACCTCCTGTATTTATATTTTCTGATTATATGATACAGTTCAATATTAAAGAAAACATTAATTACCCGGGATTTAATAAATAATTAATAATTCACGAAAAAACAGTCCGCAGATGCTGAAATATCAGCTCACGGACTGTTCCTTGTTTTTCTGAATGTAAGTATTAATGAGAGTATGCCGTTTTTGTACTCAGCCGATGCGGAAGCTCCCTGTTTCTCTGCAAGAAGCCGGACTATGTACAGTCCCAGACCTGCACCTGCACCGCTCCTTGCCTTATCGCTGCGATAGGTGCGCTCAAACAGACGATGCACATCATCAGCTGAAACATCGTCAGTGCGGTTTGCAAAGACTATGCGGCACTTCCCGTCGTTATCCTCAACGGAAAATGTGAAACTGTCGCAGGCATATTTCAGCACATTATTCAGCAGATTTCCCAGCATTCGCTCCAGCATACTGCTGTCAGCCATGACGTACACTGCCTTCTCCGGCAGGATAATTTCCGGTTCGATATTATGTGCACGGATAACGCTTTCGTGGTCGGCAACGAACTGCATCGCCGTATTGACTATATTTATCCGCTCAGTCACCACCTCAGTGCGGTCACCCTCAAGCAGAGACATCTCAAAGAAGTCGTCCGCCATTTTTTTCAGACCGTCCGCCTTTTCCATGCATATGCGTATGTACTCCATACCCTTGTCGGATATGCCGTTCTCACGCTGAAGCAGCTGCAAATCTCCGATAATTACCGTCAGCGGAGTACGCAGGTCGTGGGCAATATCCGCAGCTGACTGCTTCATATGCTCCTCTGCGTGTTCAGTCTCCTTTTTTAGCTGCTGCTGATACTCCTGATCCTTGTTCATCTCAGTAGCAAGTGTACTGAGCCTGCGGTCGAAATGCTTCACGGTTATGCGGCGGTTGTAGTTCTTGTCACGGGCACGCACCAGCTCTGCGGCTATATTTTTCAGTTCTCCCCTGACCATGCATATGTATACCGCCAGTACTATCAGTGCAGCTGAGAGTAGTATAACTGCTGCGGTCATGACGTTTCGCCCTTCAGTCTGTAGCCGATACCCCATACCGTATCGATGAAGTCCTCTCCGGACGCCTTTTTCAGCTTTGACCGCAGATTGCTCATGTGTACATTGATGGTATTGTCGCCGTAGCAGTACTCCTCATTCCATGCTGATTCGTACAGATTGGCTTTGGTGTACACCTTCTGGGGATACTCCAGAAACAGCCGGAGCATAGTCAGCTCCTTGGCAGTGAGGGGGATCTCCTTATCGCCGTATATAACGCGGTTTTCTGAGGTATACAGTTTAAGTCCTCGGTATTCCAGCACCTGCGGCTCTTCGTTCACAGCTCCGCTGCTCCTGCGCAGCACTACCTCCATACGCACCAGTACCTCTGCAAGGTCGAAGGGTTTGAGTATATAATCATCAGCTCCGATACGCAGCACCTCCAACCGCGTTTCCAGCATGGAACGTGCAGACAGAACTATTACCGGCGTATCAGAGAACTCCCTCAGCTCCTTTATCAGCACCTCACCGCTCTTATACGGCAGCATGAGGTCCATGAATATGAGGTCATAGCTGAGGCTTCTCATTTTCTCATCAGCCTCCCTGCCATCAGCTGCGGTATCCACAGTGCAGCAGTTGTCCGAAAGGAAGCCTTTCAGAATGCTTCTTATGTCACTATCGTCTTCCACGACGAGTACTTTTCTGTTCATCTCTATCCTCCTGAGTAAGGAAATATTATATATATTCTAACATATTCCGCATACAATATCAAGTGCAACAGCATAATTTGTTTTATTGCTCCCACAACTAACTCTCGATTTTTTTCCTTGTCCTGACAGCGAAATACTGCAGCTTTCTTCAAGTGTCAATTGGTGGAGCATTAATAAAAAGAACAAAATTTCGATTTCCTCTTGATTATACAGAACATATGTGCTATAATAAGTGAAGAAAGTTTGTTCGCAAGGAGGTGCGGTTATGTCAGCTGCTCAGCACTTATACATCGCCATTGACCTGAAATCCTTCTATGCTTCGGTCGAATGTGTTGACCGCGGTCTGGACCCGCTCAATACAAACCTTGTAGTTGCCGATGGTTCACGTACTGAAAAAACCATATGTCTTGCGGTAACTCCCTCTCTCAAAGCATACGGTATCTCCGGACGCGCACGGCTGTTTGAGGTCATACAGCAGGTCAGGGCAGTAAATGCTCAGCGCCGCCGGTCTGCTCCATATCGCTGTTTCAGCGGAAGCTCCTGCTTTGATGATGAACTGAAACGAAACAGCTCACTGGAACTGGACTACATTACAGCTCCGCCGCGTATGGCACGGTATATGGAGGTAAGCTCAAAGATATACGATATTTACCTGCGCTATATCTCTCCCGATGACATACACGTTTACTCTATAGATGAGGTGTTCATCGATGTTACAGGCTATCTCCGGCTGTACGGAATGACTGCCCACGAACTGACTGCAATGTTGATACACAAGGTACTTGATGAGACCGGAATAACTGCAACTGCCGGAATTGGTACGAATCTGTACCTGTGCAAGGTGGCTATGGATATAGTCGCAAAGCATATCCCCGCGGACAAGGACGGGGTACGCATCGCGGAGCTTGACGAAATGTCCTATCGCCGCCTGCTGTGGGAGCATGAGCCTATCACCGACTTCTGGCGTGTAGGCAGGGGCTACGCCAATAAGCTGGCAAAGTACGGTATGTACACTATGGGCGATGTGGCACGTTGCTCACTGGGCGAACCCAACGAGCGTCACAGTCAGAAGCTGCTGTACAAGCTGTTCGGCGTGAATGCTGAGCTGCTCATCGACCACGCATGGGGTTACGAGAGCTGCACTATCCGCGACATAAAATCCTATATTCCGGAAAACAGCAGTCTCAGCTCCGGACAAGTACTGAAAGAGCCATATGAAGCTGCAAAAGGCAGGCTGATAGTCCGCGAAATGACCGACCTGCTGGCGCTTGAGCTGGTAGATAAGCACATCGTCACCGATCAGATAGTCCTCAATGTGGAGTATGATGTCTCAAACCTCCGCGACAAGCAGCGCATGGAGCTGTACAACGGGGAAATAGTCAGCGACCACTACGGCCGTCTGCTGCCTAAGTCTGCACACGGCTCAGTCAACCTCAGCGGATATACCTCCTCTACGCATAAGATCATCGCTGCCGTATCGGAGCTGTATGACCGTATAGTTGACAGCTTCCTGCTGGTGCGGAAAATAAATATCGCCGCAAACCATATAATACCGGAAGATATGCTGCCGCCGGACGATCCTGTGCAGCTGGACTTCTTCACCGATTTTGAGTCCGAACAGCAAAAACGTGCCGCAGAACGTCTTGAGCAGCAAAAGGAGCACGCCCTTCAGATGGCTATGCTCAGCATAAGAAAACGCTACGGAAAAAATGCAATACTCAAAGGCATGAACTTCATCGATGGCGCTACTACCCGCGAACGCAATGCTCAGGTCGGCGGACACCGCGCATGACCGGCTGCCGGAGACAGGTTCTACAGCTTTGGAGCAATAATAATATTATCCTATAAGCTGTAATGGATTTTTCGGATTGGACAAACAAATAATTTCGGGTTATAATAAATGTGTCCTCAATAACCGCCTTAAAGCAGTTATTTCCACGAAGGGCAAAACAGACATTATTGTAACCACTCCAGATGAAAGGGGCTGTCGGAATGATAAAAAGAATATCCGATATAACTGATATGCTCAGGTCGGTCGTGACAGGAAAAGACCGAATGTGCGGCAAAGGACGATGTACATAATAACTATTTAGCTGAAACCATTTAGTGTATGACCTCCTGAAAATACATCTGAATGAAATGACATAACAGCTTCTTCAAAAATGTGAAGAGGCTGTTTTTTTACGAGGTGTTTTATGACTCTGCAACAAATAAACTATATCCTTACAATATCTGATTCACGCTCAATGAACAAGGCTGCCGAAAAGCTGTTCATCGCTCAGCCCACACTTACCGGTGCAGTCAGAGATGTGGAAAGCGAACTGGGTATACAGATATTCCACCGCACTCACAAGGGCGTTACCCCCACTGTTGAGGGCGAACTGTTCATTTCAAAAATCAAGCACGTCTATCAGCAATACGAAGAGATAATGGAAGAATACGGCGAGGAAATGAAATTCCGCAGACGATTCGCCGTATCTATGCAGCATTACTCCTTTGCTGTGAATGCTTTCATAGAAATGGCAAAGCATTACGATTCCAATCACTTTGACCTCGCTATCAGAGAAACTGCTACCGCAAACGTTATCAAGGACGTAAGCCTGCTGAAAAGCGAGATCGGTATAATCTATATCTGTGAGGCGAATCAGCGTGTGATAAACAGGCTTCTGCGTGAAAACGAGCTGGACTTCACCACGCTCATCGAATGTCCTGCCAGCGTATACCTCTCCCGCTCACACCCTCTTGCCGGCGAAAAGGAGCTTACCTTTGAACAGCTTGACCCATATCCATGTCTTTCCTTTGAACAGGAAAATGAAAGCGAGATCTACTTCGCTGAGGAGATACTCATCGAACACGCCTATCAGAAAACCGTAAAAGCTACTGACCGCGCTACGATGATGAATCTGATGGAGGGTCTGAACGGCTATACCCTATGTTCAAGCATATACTCAGAAAAGCTCAGCGGTGACCAGTTCCTTGTGATACCCTTCAAGGATAACGGTACCGAACAAAGCAAAATGAATATCGGCTATATCACAAAGAAAAACAGCGTACTGAGCAGTATGGGAAAGCAGTTCATCGATGAGGTCTGTCGTGAGCTGAAGATAAAAAGCTGAGAATTGCCGCCTGATAGGATCATCAGGCGGTTTTTATATGGTTATCGGGATTTCTGATAATACAATCTCATAAACAAGTATTGGACAAACATACTTATCCCATGTATAATATATGCATACACTGATGAAAAGGAGACAGGTCAATGACTAAGAAAACTCTTCCGGAAATGACCAGTGTAGTCAGCCGCGAAATGCGTACCGGTACCGTTTCCGTCCGGATCGCAGCGGATCATAAAGAGGTGATATTATGGCATACAGAATAGCTGTGGCTTCAACTGACGGTATCGTCGTAAATCAACATTTTGGTCATGCAGAGAGATTCCATATTTTGGAATTAGATGAGAATACTTACAGGTACATCGGCACACGGGAGGTCGAACGTGTCTGTCAGGGACATTATCATAACGATTCTTCATTCGGAAGGGTGATAGATGTACTCAGCGATGTCCATGCTGTTATTGTGGCAAAAATAGGCAGCGGTGCTTCTCAGCAGCTTGAAAGCCGCGGACTTACAGTGTACGAAGCTCCCTTTCCCATCGAACCGCTCATGGAAAAAATAATAGCCGACAGGCTGTGGGAGGTGGATAAATGGCAATATCCTACGAAGAACTGACCGACAAGCACCCCTGCTATGCAAGAGGTAAAAAAGGTACTACAGGACGGATACATCTCCCTATCAGTCCCACCTGCAACATAGAGTGCCGGTTCTGTGACAGGCGTATCAACGACTACGAAAAGCGTCCGGGAGTTGCATCAACGGTCATAAAGCCGAAGGAAGCGATAGATGTTATCAGAAGGTCTCTGGAACTGTGTCCGGCGATAAAAGTGGCAGGCATCGCAGGTCCGGGAGATACACTTGCTTCGGACTACGCACTGGAAACATTCCGGCTGATAAAGCAGAATTTTCCCGGTCTTGTCAAGTGCATGAGTACTAACGGACTTCTCCTTGCGGAAAAGGCAGAAGAGATAATTGCAGCTGACATTGACTCACTGACAGTAACTGTAAATGCCGTTGACCCCGTAATTGAAGCAAAGCTGAACCGCGGTATACTGTATCACGGCAAGCACTACACGGGTGTTGAAGCGGCTGAGATACTCATTAAGAATCAGCTGGATGGCATCAGAAAGGTAAGTGCGGCAGGCATTACCATAAAGGTAAATACTGTGCTTGTTATCGGCATAAACGATGAACATATAGAGGAGATAGCGAAAACCGTCAAGGAAGCTGGTGCTTCCATTTACAATATAATTCCGCTTATTCCTCAGAATGAACTGAAAGACTATCCCGAGCCCACCTGCGCTGAAATAGAGGCAGTAAGGGCAAAGGCAGCAAAATACATAGATGTGTTCCGGCACTGTCAGCGATGCCGCGCAGATGCCATCGGCGTTCCCGGTGAGAAGGACTACGGCGACCAGATATATCTGAAACGCATATCACACAAGGATACATTCTCACACGGCTGATTGTTCCATGTCCGCAGGAACTTTATCCTGCACTGTGCCGCCGCGTAATTCTCTGCTTGCGGCGGTACAGTTATCCTTGAATCATCAGCGCATAGTTTTTTACCGTACTGACTTAGAACCTGTCCACATAGGGATTCATGCACGTCTTTTCGTCAAATTTTGCCGATGACTGCGTTAAGGCAACACCGCACAAAGACCGCCTGACGTCTTTGTACTGAATCTGCTTGGATATTTTCCGTCATCTTGCACAGAAATCCCT
>CADBNS010000186.1 GCA_902796065.1 Ruminococcus flavefaciens | reverse complement strand
AGATCCATGAAGTAGTAAAGGTCGCCGTCGTTGTAGCTGTACTGCATATCCTTTCTCTCAACGAAAGCTATAGGGAACTTAGCAGTAGGGTTGAAAGAAGTTTCAACAACTGAACCTGTGATAACATTCTTGTACTTTGTTCTTACAAAAGCAGCGCCCTTTCCGGGTTTAACGTGCTGGAACTCGATAACCTGAACAACCTGTCCGTCGAGCTCGAAAGTAACGCCGTTTCTGAAATCTCCTGCTGAAATCATTATAAATACCTCCGTATTTTCACAAAAAATTAATATACCTTATTTTACCACAAAACTAAGATTTTGGCAATACCTAAGGCGATATTGTTACAAAGAAATGATGTTTTTAGCAAATTTTGTCATGTTTTCGCAGCCATTTTCAGTCAATATGACAAAATCTTCAATTCTTACGCCGAACTTTCCGGCGATATAAATGCCCGGTTCCACGGTAACGACACTGCCCTTACTGAGGGGGAGTCTGAAATTAGGTGAAGCATTAGGCTTTTCATGGATCTCAAGACCGACGCCGTGACCGAGTGAATGGCCGAAGCACTCCGCATAGCCGGCATCATCGATAATTGAACGTGCGATGAGGTCGAGTTCCTGACCGGTCATACCTGCATGAGCGGCATTGATGGCGGTATTCTGAGCCTCCAGAACGATATTGTACACCTTTTTCATTTCCTCGGAAGGCTGACCCACACAGAAAGTACGGGTCATATCGCTGTGGTAGCCGTTATACACCGCACCGAAATCGATAAGTACGAATTCGCCGGCCTGCACCTTTTTGTCAGAGGGCACACCGTGTGGCATAGAGGTATTAGCGCCGGAGAGGACGATAGTCTCAAAGGAGAGGTCCTCAGCACCCTTCAGGAACATCAGGTGATTGAGCTGGAGGGCAATTTCGCGCTCAGTGACCCCGGGACGAATGAAGTCCATGACCTCAGTGAGAGCAGCCTCAGCGATCTCCTGAGCCTTTCTGATGCAGTGGATCTCCTCAGGATCCTTTATCATTCGCAGGTTATTTATGGCATTGCTGAGCACATCGGTATCGATGATCTCAGTATCTTTGAGGATACCGCGGATACCGGTAAGGGTGCTGACGGTCATAGTCTGAGCCTCGATAGCCATATTTTTAGCTGAATGCTCCTTGAGCAGCTGAGCGATCTGCGGATAGAGCTTTTTCTGTTCGATGACCTCAGCCGCAGTCACAGTAGCTCTTGCCTTTTCGATATATCTGAAATCGATGAGCAGATACGCCTTATCGCGGAAAGCGAGGACAGTACCGTCGGAAGATTTCATGCCAGTAAAGTATCTTCTGTTCACATCAGAAGTAATGAGAGCGCAGTCAATACTGTCAGGGAGCTGCGCAAAAAGTCTATCAAATCTGTTAGTCATAGTACACCTCAGAGTTCTGCCATTGCCTGTACAGCGAGATAGTAGCTGAGGAAGCCGAAACCGCAGATACTTCCCCTGCAAACGGGAGCAATAACGGAATTGGAACGGAATTCCTCGCGGGCATCGATATTGCTGATATGCACCTCGATGACAGGGATCCTGATAGCAGCGATAGCGTCACGGATAGCGTAGCTGTAGTGGGTATACGCACCGGCGTTGATGATAACGCCGTCGAACGCAGTACGTGCAGCGTGGAGCTTATCGATGATAGCGCCCTCGTGGTTAGACTGGAAGATCTCGCACTGGAGGCCCTGTTCCTTAGCGCGTTCGATAATATTCTCATTGAGCACATCGATACCGGCGCTTCCGTACACACCCGGCTCACGTTCGCCGAGGAGGTTAAGGTTCGGACCGTGAATGACAAGTATCTTTTTTATCATATTATTCTTCTCCTTAAAAAAAATATACAGCTCTGTCATGAAGAAAAATGTCGGAACAGGAAGTAACCGAACATGAAAAAGCGGACTCTAAAGTCCGCTTTCATCAACATTATAAGATCCGCAAATCAATACTTGCGCTTACGAGCTGCCTCAGACTTCTTCTTACGCTTTACTGAAGGCTTTTCATAGTGCTCTCTTTTGCGAACTTCAGCAATAACGCCATCCTTTGCACATGATCTCTTGAATCTCTTCAGAGCAGTGTCTAAGGACTCGTTCTTACCTACACGAACTTCTGCCATCTATCTTTCCCTCCCTTGTTTAGAGGTTGCCCGAAGCAAGCTCCGGACTCTATACTAATCACCCTTTATATTGAGTGTCAGCTACAATGTACCTCGAAAAAACAGCAGATACAAAATTCAAATTAACATAAATATAGTTTATCACATTTCAGCGGATAAGTCAAGCGTTTTTTTGCAAAACAATAAATTCGTGATTCTGCTCAAAACTTAACGTCTGATTTTGTAATAATAGATAATTTTATTCCTTATCGAGGAGGCTGCTGATGTCGATCTGTTCGCCGTCAGCCCACAAGCCTTCCAGCTTATAGAAGCTGCGGGTCTCCTTATAGAAAACGTGAACAATGATGTCAGCGTAGTCAAGGATGATCCATGTATTGCCGGTATCAGCCTCACGGCGTTCGGGCTCGATGCCCTGCTGAGAGAGCTGGAATTCCACTTCATCAGCCAGAGTTCTTGCGTGTGTATTGCTGGTACCGTTTACGATAACGAAGTAATCAGCGAGGATAGTGAGGTCTGCTATCTTGAGAGCCTGAATATCCTCACCCTTTTTGCTGTCGAGAGTTTTAATGATGAGTTCAAGTTTTTCCTGCTGTGTCATATTCTCATTCCTTCCACCATGGTTTCATATCCGGATTACGTGCAGGCTCAGTAGCGTGCTCGAGATCCTCAAGGTTAGCGGATGTATCATCGTAACCTGTATATTCATAATAAGTTACAAGCTCCTGGATAGCGGTATCACTGAGAGTCATTTTCTCCTGATATGGGCGGAAATGCTCATTGAGAATATCCACCGTAGCCTGAGCGTGAACGGAGTAGACTTCGTATTCTTCGCCGTCGGAAGCGTAGTACGTAGCGCTTTCACCAGGCACCATATTAACGGTAACGCTGTCCGTAGAGAGAGTAGAAGCGAAGTTAGCGACCTTGCTCATATCATCGAGGGTGAGGTCGGTATACACCCATTCATTGTCGAAGATCTTTTTGAGGTAGCCATAGAGCTTGATACGACCCTCGTCCTTAACGATGCTGAGGAGCTTGTTCATAGCAGCAGCCATAAAGCGGCGCTGGTTCATCATACGTCCAATATCGCCCTCCAGCCACTCATGGCGGAAGCGGATGAACCACTCAGCCTGTTCACCGGTAAGGACAATATCGCCCTCAGGGATTATCTTATCAGCCTCATATATGATCTCATTATCGAGATGTATCGGGATACCGCCGATGAGGTCGATTATTTTGACAATATCATCGCAGCCGGTAGTAACATAAGCATCAACAGGGATACCGAAGTTCTGTTCAACAGCATTAACGACTCTCTGTATCGGTGTAGCGATACTCTGGTCGCCCATAGAGTAAACGCTGTTGATCTTACCTGTCACAGCGCTTGTGAAGTCCGGCAGGCAGCAGTCACGCGGGATCTGGAGGATATTCAGTTCGCCGTGGCCAATATCGAATTCCAGCACCCACATAACGTCCGTATTGAACCTGTCCTCATCGAAGCCGAGGAGGAGCACGGTATACTGACCCTCAATGAGCTGCGGAAGGTCGAGACCGTCGTCGTAGTTCTCGGTAACATCGGCGCTGACATTCAGCTGCTTCTCAGTTTTTTCCAGCTGACCCTCCTTAGCGATAGGCTGCCAGTGCTTAACGAGGTAGACAAGAGAGACGCTGCGCTGATCGTTCCTGTTGACGAAGATCGGCATATTCAGTATCATAGCACCGATCAGGAGGATACTCAGAGTTACAGCGCCGATCTTAACGAGTCTGTCGCGCCAGGTACCTCGTGAAGGGATTCCGGCGATGACAGTCTCACCCGTATCGGTTACAGGAGCCGGATACTCATGAGCGCCGTGGCGCATGACCGGCTGAGCAGCGGCATTATTCTTATGATTCTTATACACCAGTCTGCTGCGCTGCTGAGACTGGTACTGACCGCGGTATTCAGCCTCGCTCTCGATCCTTACGGAGTCGGAGGAATGGATACCCGGGTACTCTTCTTTTGGGTCAGCCAGATGCTTTCCGCGGTACTCACCTGACTGAGCGGACGCATCAGCCGGCGGATGAGCCGCAGGTTTTTCGGCGCCGACTCTTTTCAGCTTTCTCAGCGGCTTAGGCTTGTTAGCATCAGGAGCATTAACATTTCCATTGCCCATTCTGGTTTCGTTCTGTTCCATTGAGATCCTCTTTTCAGTTCTGCTTATTTCTTAGACTTATCTTCTTTCTGTAGTCTTCTGTAAAAATTATATCCTTCGACAGTACACAGGGGGATAACGCCGCCCTTTTTGATAACTGCCTTAATTGAAAACTCAAAGGCCTCGAGCATAGCAGCCTCAAGGCTCTGGTAGGTAATTCTTCTCATTTTATCGACGTCCTTGTAATCACGTTCAGCCGATACAAGGTCGCCGAGGTAAACGATCTCTTCCAGGCGGGACATACCAGCGCGTCCGACGGTATGGAAGCGAATGGCGTTGAGTATATCAATATCAGCAACGCCGTATTTTTCCTTAATGAAATAAGCGCCGGCGATACCATGGAGGAGAGATTTTGTCTCAAGCTCCTCACGGCAAACAGTGAAACCGCTTTTCTGTACGAGTTCCAGCTGTTCCTCCGCAGGCATCTCCTTGCAAATATCGTGGAGCAAACCGGCAAAGTAGGCTTTATCGGGGTCCTCACCGTACTTTTCGGCGAGTTTTCTGCACTCAGCCGCAACGTTAAGTGAATGCTGATAGCGTTTCTGAGAGAGGTTATCCTTCAGAAACTTTTTTTTGTCGTCGATCTCATACATTGTCAATTCCGCCTCTTTCCTTATAATACCCCATCATACCTATATATTGTACTACACTTTCGTTCAGATAGCAAGCAAAATCTTCATTTTTTGCAATTTTTTTGCGTATCTCAGACGAAGAGATCTCCAGCGGAGGAGTGCAGCTGATAGAGATCCTGCCGAACCTTCGCAGTTCCTCAGCCTTAGCCTCAAGCTGAGCCATATCGCCGTCATGGCGTGACACCACGATCAGTTCAGCCTCCGCGAGAATATCCTGATAGCTATTCCAGCTGTCGAAAGACAGGAGCATATCGCTGCCCACGAGGAGGAACAGATCGGCATCGGGATATTTTTTCCGGAAATGTCTGACAGTGAAGATAGTATAGCTCACCCTGTCCTGCCGGAGCTCCCAGTCGCTGCACCGCATACGCGCATCGTCCTTAATGGCCATGCGGACCAGCTTAACGCGCTCACTGCCGGGGATATACTCATCGATGGAGCGGTGCGGAGAGATACGTGACGGAACGAAGATGACCCTGTCCAGCCGGAAGTCATTGATAGCGGACTTAGCCACATGGATATGACCGTTATGGATAGGATTGAAGCTTCCGCCGTAAATACCGATACGCATAGTGACCTCCGATCAATTCCACGGACGTTTTTTACCGGTCCAGCCCTTAGTGTTCCAGTAATCCATATCCGCCTTATTCCAGCCATTTTTCTGCATCAGGCTCATGATCCTGAAAAAGCCCCGTGTTTTAAGGGGAACAGGGACGTTGCCGTATCTGCTCTTTATTTTCCCGGCGATCTTTTCCAAAGCAGAGTCGATACTCATCTTCATATCCGGACTGACAGCCTCCCAGTTCACGGCCTTCACAGCCCTGCCGAACTTATACGTAACGGGTATTCCCCAGAAGAAGCAGCTGTCAGCAATATCCCTGATAGCGGACTTCATTCCGGCACCTGCAGCAGTAGTGATGACGGCAGCCTGTTTGCTGAACATTTTCTCCTCCGGACGGTGGACCATCCAGCGCCAGCCGTAGTGGTCAAGGAAGGCCTTCATCTGACCTGTTGTATGGTAAACATACACCGGAGAAGTAAAAATAAGCACATCAGCGTTATCGATCATATCGGTCAGCGGCCGCAGCTTCTGGTAATGGGGACATTTATCCTCGCTCTTACTGAAGCAGCAGGTGCAGCCGCAGCAGAAATCGCTGAAATCCCGCGGCAGGAAGATTTCGCTGATATTATCAGCGTCAGAGAGTTTTTCAGCCAGGATACGCCCGATGTTATAGGTCGAACCCTTATGGTCCGTACCGTTTATCATCAGCACCTTCATGGCTTATTTAGCCTTAGGGATACCTTCGATAACGGGATCCTTATCATTGCGCTTGAAGAGTATGAACTTGCTGCCGATGACCTGAACGACATCAGCGCCGGTCATTTCGGCAACAGCGTCAGCAGCCTCACGTGCAGTCCAGCCGGAGTTCTCCAGAACTCTCAGCTTAATGAGTTCTCTTTTGCGGAGGGCCTCAGCAATATCCTTGCACATAGCCTCAGTAACGCCGCTTTTGCCGACCTGATAAATAGTATCATAATTAGAAGCGATACCGCGCAGGTACGCTCTCTGTTTGCTTGTTAACATTCAATCACCGTATCTTTCTTTAAGGAAGCCATACAGTTCACGGAGAGCCGCGCCTCTGTGGCTGATCTTGTTTTTCTCCTCAGCGGACAATTCCGCGAGGGTCTTATCGCCGTACAGGAACACCGGATCATAGCCGAATCCGTTGGAGCCCTTAGCCTCGAAGCCGATACTGCCGCAGCAAGCAGCCTCCAGGATCTCGTGGGTATCGCCGTCTATGAAAGCGATGCTGCACTGGAAGTGAGCAGTTCTTTTGTCGGCAGGAATATCCTTCATTTCCTCAAGGAGCTTAGCGCAGTGCTGACCTTCCGGAGCATAACGAGCGGAATACACACCGGGTCTGCCGCCGAGGGCATCGACGCACAAGCCGCTGTCGTCAGCGATAGTGGGTAGTGAAACGGCATCATACACAGCCTGAGCCTTTATCATAGCATTTTCAGCGAATGTAGTGCCATTCTCCTCGGGATCGCAGTCCGCACCTGCCTCTCTCTGAGAGAGCACCTCGATACCCAGCGGAGCCAGGATCTCCTGAGCCTCCCGCAGCTTATTGGCATTATTTGTAGCCATAACCAGCTTATTGATCATCATTGTCGTCCTTTCTGCCGAAGAGTCTGCTGAAGAATCCGCGCTTTTTCTTCTTTTCGGGAACAGCGACTTCCTCTACCTCAAGCTCCTCGTCGTCATCGGAAGCAGTATCCTCATAAGCGGCGGGCTCGTTATCCACAGTTTCAACACCGGAAACTACCTCAGTCTCCTCGTACTCTGCCGCAGTATCCTCGGAATACTCGTCCTCTGTCTCAGTCACAGCAGTATCATCTGCATAGCTGTTTACAGCAGGTGCAGGAACAGTCTCCGGCTCGGACACATCCTCAGTCTCACCGGCATCCTCAGGCTCATCATCAACAGGAACAAAAGCAGGCTCCGGAGATGCAGGCATTTCAAATTCAGTTTCAGCATCGGAGCGATCCTCAGCTTCTTCATCATCGGAATACTCCGTCTCAGCATCGTCATCATCGTAAGCCTCAGAGCCGGACTGCTCCGCGTCGCAGCTGTAGTTTTCATCATCATCATTGTCGGAATCCGGCACTTCCTCGTCGGTATCCTCAACAGGCGGAGTATCGAAGAGAGCGTCCACGAACATACGGCTGTCGAAGGGCTGAAGGTCGTCGATCTTTTCGCCGACACCGATGAGCTTGACAGGAATACCCAGCTCATTTTTTATGGATATAACGATACCGCCCTTTGCAGTACCATCGAGCTTAGTCAGTACGATACCTGTAATGGGAGCAGTCTCGCTGAACAGCTTAGCCTGACTAACGGCATTCTGACCGGTAGTAGCATCGAGAACGAGGAGGATCTCACGGGAGCACTCCCCTGCCTTGTTGTCGATGATACGGTTGATCTTTTTAAGCTCCTCCATGAGGTTTTTCTTATTGTGGAGTCTGCCGGCGGTATCGATGATAACGACATCGCAGCCGCGGGCTTTAGCCGCCTCGAGGGCATCATACACAACAGCGCCGGGGTCAGAGCCCTCAGAGTGTTTAACAATATCGACGCCTGCGCGGTCAGTCCACACCTGCAGCTGATCTATAGCGGCAGCGCGGAAGGTATCCGCAGCAGCGACGAGGACTTTTTTGCCCTCATTCTTGAACTGATAGCAGAGCTTGCCGATGGTGGTAGTCTTACCCGCACCGTTGACACCGATGACCATGATGACCGCCGGAGACACAGAGAGATCCAGACCGGTATCATCGCCCATCATTTCAGCGATGACTTCCTGAATAAGCTCCATGATGTCCTTAGGGTCGGTGATACCGCGCTCCTTGACTTTTTTACGGAGCTGATCACATATCTCCACGGAGGTATCGACGCCAATATCGCTCATTATCATCTGTTCCTCGAGCTCCTCGAAGAGCTCTTCATCTATCTTGGTGAAAGAATTGAAAATTCTTTGCAGACCGCCTAAAAAGGAGTCCTTAGTCTTTCGCAGACCGGCTGCGATCTTAGAAAATAAACCCATATCAAATTCCTATCCGCCGGGAATGACCGGCTGTAATATTGCTCCCCAACTAAACTTAGCCAACCAATGCTCAACATAAAGAAAATATATCTGCGTCAGAAAAACTTGAAATGCGAAAGCATTCCTGCGT
>CADBNS010000185.1 GCA_902796065.1 Ruminococcus flavefaciens | reverse complement strand
TCAGGTCTCGAAATGAGCCAGAACAGCGAGAGACTCAGCTGGACATTTGAAGAGGTTGACGAGAAGCTCCACGGTATCATGAAGTCTATCTTCAAGGCTTGCGATGATGCTGCTAAGGAGTACGGTATGGAAGGCAACTACATGGCTGGTGCTAATATCGCTGGCTTCCTCAAGGTTGCTGAGGCTATGAAGGCTCAGGGTTGCGTTTGATCCTCCCTTCGCTTCTTTAGCTGACTACTGATATAAATATTGCCTCCCGTTGGTTATCCGGCGGGAGGTTTCTTGTTTGTCTGAATTTAACAAATAAGCCATAGCTGCCTGCTTTGTGCCGGCTGCTATGGCTCCGTTTTTTTATCACTCAAAATCGTATTCGCCCTGGTAATTCTTCTTGAATTCCTCAAATACTTCGTTGACCAGCTCTTCGTCCTCTACTGCTACAAAATCATCGTAGTCCGGATCATCAGAGGGTAGTACCTCAAGTACTACTACTCCGTCGTCCTCTTCGTCAAAGGGTATCAGTACCGCAAAAAGTCGTCCGCTGTACTCTACTGTGTCAAGTATCTCGAATGATACATCATTTCCGTCATCATCTGTCAGTGTGATGTAGTTTTCGTTCTCCTCCTCGTTCTCTTCGAGGGCGTTTTCATTGAATTCACTCACTTTTTTTGCCTCCTTTGTGTTTTCTCTCAGCTCTTTTTCTGAGTATACTCTATTGTACCATATTTCATCGCACTTTGCAATATTTATCACAAAATACCATGTGATTCTTTTGTGTCCAGTATCTTCTGTACGCTCCGGTCTATCCGCGATTCATCTATGCGTCCGGATAATACTGCCGATTCTACTCCGGTTACTGCATCTGTCAGGTCGTATGGCATAAGTACCATGTCTACGCCCGCTTCTATCGCCATGAGCGCTGCATCAGCTGAACTGTAATGGTTGATTATCGCTCCCATTGAATGCGAGTCCGTGATTATCAGTCCGCCATAGCCCAGCTCCTTGCGCAGCCACTCTGTTACTACTACCTCCGAAAGATCGCCCGGTAAGCCGTCTCCGGAGCCTGTGGTTATCTGGTGACCGACCATGACAAAATCTGTTCCTGCATGGATTCCGCCAAGAAATGCCGGAAATTCAGTTCCGCGCAGCTCATCAAGCGTGCGGTCTATAACTACGCTGTCGTAGTGCGTATTACCGTCGCCGGCGCCAAGTCCCGGAAAATGCTTCAGCGCTGTGCAGACTCCTTTTGAATGCAGTCCGCTTATATATGCTGAGGACAGTTCCGCTACTACCTGCGGATCATTGCTGAATATCCGCGTTTGCAGCTCGTTGTACGGATTGATCTCTACGTCCGCTACCGGCGCAAAGTCAAGACTGAATCCGTAGTCTGACAGGTAACTGCCTATGTACTCCGCATCTTCACGCATTGCCTGTGTGTCGCTGCTTTCGCCGTATACGTACATCTGGTCGATCTCACGCAGTCCAAGCGGATATTGCAGACGGGTCACGTCGCCGCCTTCCTCGTCCACCGACATGAAGGCTCCCACTCCCTGCTTCTGCATTATTTCCTGCGCGTTCTTTACCATCGCTGCGGTCTGCTCACCATCTTCTATGTTCTTGTCAAAGAATATGAATCCACCTACCGGATAACTCCCGCAGCACTCCGTGAACCACTCGTCTGTGTATGTCAGTACATCGTATCCCGTGAGACACTCCGGCGTCACTATGAACAGCTGGCATACCTTTTCATGCAGGCTCATACCGCTCAACATCTTCTCTGTTCTGGTAGGTGCGGCTGTTGGCGGTTCTGTGGGCGGATCAGTTGGTGAAAGCGTAATCTCCGCAGCTGCCGGTACTGCCTCGGGAACTGTTCCCTCCGGCGCAGGCATACTGCTTCCGCATGAGGTCAGCACCAGGAGCAGTAATGATACCGGTATTATCCATCGGTGCTTCATTTCCTCTTCCTCCTGATTTTCCTCACCTTCCGGCGTATGAACCTGAAAGTTGCGTCCTCTCCTTTGTCCGCCAGCATACGAAGCAGGTACTCCAGCTTCCGACAGGTCTCAGGATGTATCATTCTCTTCTGCTTTGCTCTCAGAAAATACTCCAGCGGACAGTTGTCGTTGTATTCCTCTTTCTTGTATGTTTTTGATGCCGCTACTCTGTCGCAGAACATCTCAAATATGAATATATCCGGCATTTTTACCGGCTCAAGCTTGCCTGTCATGGTGCAGTAGTCCGTCCAGTACTCGAAATGATGCTTGTTCCTGCCTTTGTGATGCATCCACGCCCGTGAGTAGCCGATCGTCTCACGTTCCTTTTCATTGGGACTGCGTGTGCCCTGATAGTAGATCACTCCCGGGATAAACTCCGTCGGTGTGTACTTCGACAGGTCGTGCAGCAGTCCGCGTACTGGTATTCCGGCTTTTATGCAGTGCTTCAGTACAAGCATACGATGTTTGTTGACTGTATTCAGATGTCCGAAAAAATTATGTATCAGCATACGTCTCATTCTCCATAGCTTCCGCGGATGTCAAGGACACTGTTCTTCTCTATCAGCTTTCCGCTGATGATGCGCCTTCCTTCCCTGTAGGCCGGGTCCTCCAGCTTGTGAACTATTATCTCCACTGACGCTGATGCCATCTTGTCAAGGTCAACTTCTACTGTGGTAATGGTCGGTATGCATATGCTCGATACGGTATAATTGTCGTAGCCCACTACCGATATATCCTCCGGCACCCGCACTCCCTTGGATTTAAGTGCCGATATTACGCGGAATGCGGTCTCGTCACTGTTACATACGAATGCTGTGGGCAGGTCGTCCGGAAAGTCTATCTTGTCGTACAGTATTCCGTCACTTCCACGGTCGTCAAGTGTCCACTCGCGGCGGTATTCAAGTCCGCTCTCCATAAGGCACTTGATGTAGCCGAGGAATCGGTCGTTGATGCTGCTGGTCATGTTGAATGTTCCGAAAAATCCTATCTTTCGGTGTCCCATCTCTACCAGGTGATCCGTCAGTATGTATCCGCCGTGATAGCTGTCGGAGTTTACTGAGTCTACGTCAAAGCGGTTATCATAAAAATCTACGAATAACAGCGGCATCTCTATCTTGCTGATGCTGGCTATATAATTCCGGTCGATCTGTCCGATAACTATGACCCCGTCTACCTTATTCTCCGTTATTATCGTCGGCAGTATCGCATTCTTTTCGCTGTCTGCGGTTATACATTCGTATACCGTTATCACGTTCAGCGCGGACAGCTTGTTGGAAATAAGTGCGGTAAGCTCCCAGTAGAATGTGCCGCGGGCTCCTACAAAGCGCTCTGATGTGAGAATGCCGATGTTCTTGCTGATCTTTGGCAGATTATTCTTCTTCCTGCCGCCCTTGGTGTTGGACGGACGATACCCCATTTGCTCAGCTGTCTCCATTATTCTCTGTCTCATCTGCTCGCTTACGCCGTCTCTTCCTGCAAGTGCATTCGATACGGTTACGACGCTTACCCCGATCTTGTTTGCTATGTCGATCATCTTTACACCATTCTTCATAGTGTGCCTCCCTAATTCATGAATAATTAAACAACATTATTATACCATGTTTTAATTAAAAAATAAAGACCTAATGGACATTTTTGTGCAAAGTAAATAAATTTGATTCTGAAAAAATGCATTTATAACAAAAATGCGGAGCTTATTCGCTCCGCATTCCTGCTTTTATTAGTTTTGTTGACGTTTTTCGCCCGTTTCTCCGCCATATTCCGGCAAGTATGGGTAAATTTCACGATAGCTCTCCGGATCGGCTTCGCCTCCCGGGATCAGTCCGGTCATGTCTCCCCATGATGCGGAAGGACAGATATACTCCGGTACATTCCTGCCTGTTTTACGCTCTTTGCGCTCTTTCATACTATCATCTCCCGATGTTAGTGTCGGCGCTCCTTAAAGGATTTATTACAGGAAATTATTTCAGATATGGTTTCAGATACTGTCCTGTGTATGACTCCGGTACCTCCGCTACTTCCTCAGGCGTTCCCTGCGCTACTATGTTTCCGCCTCCGTCACCGCCTTCGGGTCCGAGGTCGATGATGTGATCGGCTACCTTTATCACGTTGAGATTGTGCTCTATGACCAGTACCGTGTTGCCCTGATCTGTCAGCGCCTGCAGTACCTCTATCAGCTTGTGGACATCTGCAGTGTGCAGTCCCGTTGTCGGCTCGTCAAGTATATATATCGTCTTGCCTGTGGATCGCTTGGACAGCTCCGTGGACAGCTTCACTCTCTGCGCCTCTCCGCCGGACAGCGTTGTTGCCGGCTGTCCTATCTTGATGTAGCCCAGTCCGACCTCCTGCAATGTTTTCAGCTTGCGCGCTATCTTCGGCAGGTGCTCAAAGAAGTCAACTCCTTCGTCTACCGTCATTTCCAGTACGTCGTATATCGACTTGCCCTTGTAGTGTACATCCAGCGTCTCACGGTTGTATCGCTTGCCTTTGCATACTTCACAGGGTACGTATACGTCCGGCAGGAAGTGCATCTCTATTTTCAGTATTCCGTCACCTTCACACGCCTCACAGCGTCCGCCCTTGACGTTGAATGAGAAGCGTCCGCTGGTGTAGCCGTGAGCCTTGGCGTCCGGTGTCTGTGCGAACAGCTCGCGTATATCGCCGAATACTCCGGTGTATGTTGCCGGATTCGAGCGAGGTGTCCTGCCGATAGGGGACTGGTCGATGCATATTACCTTGTCCAGCGCGTCAAGTCCCTCCATTTCAGTGAACTTTCCTGCCTTTACCTTCGCACGGTTCAGCTTGGCCGCAAGATGCTTGTATATTATTTCATTTACCAGCGAGGATTTGCCTGAGCCGGAGACTCCCGTCACGCATATCAGCTTGCCCAGCGGTATCTCTACATCTATGCCCTTCAGATTGTGCTCGGACGCACCGCGGACTGTCAGGTACTTTCCGTTTCCTGTGCGGCGGGATACCGGTATCGGTATCTTCTTCCTGCCGCTGAGATATTGTCCCGTTATGGAGTTTTTGCACTTCAGCAGCTTGTCTACTGTGCCTGAAAATACTACCTGTCCGCCGTTGATTCCGGCGCCGGGACCTATATCGACTATATGATCTGCTGCAAGCATGGTATCATCGTCGTGCTCTACCACTATCAGCGTGTTGCCGAGGTCACGAAGCCGTTTCAGTGTCGCTATCAGCTTGTCGTTATCCCTCTGGTGCAGACCTATGCTCGGCTCGTCAAGGATATACAGCACTCCCACCAGCGATGAGCCTATCTGGGTCGCAAGCCTGATGCGCTGGCTCTCTCCTCCGGACAGTGTTCCCGACGATCGGGACAGTGTCAGATATTCCAGTCCTACGCTGCCGAGAAAGCCTAAACGCTCCTTTATCTCCTTGATTATCCGTTCGCCTATATAATTCTCATGCTGTGTAAGTTCAAGTCCGTTAAAAAAGCTCAGTCCGTCCTTGACCGACAGATCCGTCAGGTCGCTGATGTTCTTGCCGCCTACCGTTACTGCAAGGTATTCATCACGCAGCCTCCTGCCGCGGCACACCGGACACTCGACCTCACTCATGCACTCCTCTATCTCATTCTTCGATGCCTCACTGCTGGTCTCACTGTAACGGCGGGACAGATTGTTGCAGACTCCCTCAAAGGGTGTGCTGTATTTGCCTCCGCCCAGTGTCTTGGGACGAGTAAGCTCCAGCGCCTTGTCGCCGGTGCCGTAGAGGAATATGTTCAGCTGCTCCTTTGTCAGCTTCTTTACCGGTACGTCCAGCGGTATCCCGTATTCCTTCGATATTGCACGGTAGTACATCATCGCTATGGACGTTTCGTCAAGACTGTTCCAGCCGGACGCCTTTATTGCTCCACCTTCGATAGACAGGTCCTTGTTGGGGACGATCAGATCCGGATCAATGTGGCGGAATACGCCGAGTCCGGTGCACTTCGGGCAGGCTCCCACCGGATTGTTGAAGGAGAACATTACAGGTTCAAGCTCACCGATGCTTATGTTGTGCTCAGGGCAGGCGTAGTTCTGGGAGAACAGTATCTCCTCACCGTCTATCACATCTACAAGCGCAAGGCCTCCTGTGAGCCGGAATATCGTCTCAAGACTGTCCGTGATGCGGGATTCTATGCCTTCCTTGATGATTATTCTGTCTACTACTATCTCGATGTTGTGCTTCTTGTTCTTGTCCAGCTTTATCTCTTCCGCAAGCTCGTACATTATTCCGTCTATGCGTACCCTTACAAAGCCGGATTTACGCGCACTTTCAAGCTCCTTGGCATACTGTCCCTTCCTGTTGCGCACTATGGGCGCAAGCAGCTGCAGCTTCGTTCCCTGCGGAAGCGCCATTATCGTGTCTACCATCTGGTCTATGCTCTGCTGGGAGATCTCCCTGCCGCATACCGGACAGTGCGGGATACCTATTCTCGCGTAAAGCAGTCTGAGATAGTCGTATATCTCCGTTACCGTTCCTACTGTGGAACGCGGATTCTTCGAGGTCGTTTTCTGGTCTATGGATATGGCAGGGGAGAGTCCTTCGATACTGTCTACGTCCGGCTTCTCCATCTGTCCAAGAAACATTCTTGCATATGATGAGAGACTCTCTACGTAGCGGCGCTGTCCGTCCGCATATATCGTGTCAAATGCCAGTGATGACTTTCCTGAGCCGGACAGACCTGTCATTACGATCAGCTTGTCACGGGGAAGTTCAAGGTCGATATTCTTCAGATTGTTCGCACGGGCTCCTTTGATTATTATCTTATCTATCATTTCTTCGATATTTATCCTTTCATTCCTGATTATATGATATTGTTCTTGATGGCAAATACTGCCAGCTGTGTTCTGTCCTTCAGCTTCAGCTTCTCCAGCAGACGGGAAATGCCGTTTCGTACTGTTCCCTCTGCAAGGTACAGTTTTGCTGCTATCTCCTTGTTGTCGCAGCCGTCACAGATAAGCCGCAGAAAGTCTATCTCACGCTCGGTCAGGTCGTAATTCTTCGCGGACTGCTGCACCACTACGTCCTTCTTTATGGACTTGAATACGTTGTCGCTGAACACGTTTATACCGCCGGCTACTGCCTTGATGGAATTGATTATCTTCTCATTGTCCATCTCTTTCAGTATGTACCCGTCCGCGCCGCTTGATACCGCTTTGTCTACGGTCTCCTTGTCGTCAAAGGTGGTCAGCACCAGTACCTTCACGCCCTCTACGCAGTCCTTTATCTTCCTTGTGCCATAGCCGCCGTCGTAGTCCGGCATACGCATATCCATCAGAACTACGTCCGGACGCAGCCGCACACACAGCTCGTATGCCTCCTTGCCGTTTGATGCCTCTCCTACTACCTTTATCTCCTCGTCCTGCGCAAGTACCGCTTTCAGTCCTGAACGCAGTATCTGTACATCGTCTGCTATTATAACGTTTATCATTTATTCTCATCCTTTCTCAACGGTATGCGGAATGTCGTGGAGAATCCGCTGCCCTCAACGGAGCTGAATTTTACTGTTCCGCCAAGTCCCTCTGTACGCTGGCGTATTCCGCGTAGTCCGTTGTTTTCATTTATGCCGGTGCAGCCCTTGCCGTTGTCAAGTATGTACACCTCAAGCCGGTCCTCCAGAAACTTTATGATTATATCTATCCGGCTTGCTGATGAGTAGCGTACTGCGTTGGTAAGGGTCTCGCGGACATTGTCGTATACCTCCCGTATGCAGAAGGCGTAACGGCTGTCTTCCGTTCCCTGTATGCATACGTCGGTGTCTATGTTCCTTATCGCCCTCACTACCGTGTCTACGGCTCCTGTTATCGATGACATGAAGCTGTCCTCACGGAGATTGTTTATGGAACAGCGCAGCTGCGTTACTCCGCTGCGTGACAGTCCGTCTATCTCTGTCAGGTACTCCTCTATCTCAGCTTTGTCAGTCTCCGGAGAGCTGATGTTCATTTTCAGTACCTTCGCCAGTGAGCTTATCATCGTGAAGGTGTGGCCCGCAGAGTCGTGTATCTCCTGTGCTATCCTGTTGCGCTCCTGCTCGATGCTCAGCCTGTTTTCGGCTGCCATAAGTTCACGGTACTCAGTTACGTCGGTTATCGTGATCACACGCGCCATTCTCGAACCATTGCGCGTTATGCAGTAGTTCTGCCGGAGGTCGAAGTACTTATCGCCTATCTTTACCTCTGCTGTCAGGAAGTCCGGTTTCACAGGCGTATCAGAGTGGCTGTCCGCCTTCTCTATGAACCTGTCAAAGGAATTGTCACATATATCCGTCAGCGAGCCGGCGAATTTGTTGCTGTAGGACAGCTTGTTTCCGGCGTCAAATATCAGTACTCCGCTGTCGATGTTATCTATGGTGTCGTTTATCGCTATGCGGTTTACGTTGAGCAGTCCGTAGCGGCTCAGCGCTATCAGTATCATTATGCTGGAAAATGCAAAGAACAGCGGCGTCAGCTCAATGCGTATGTCGATTATCTTCGTCACCGTCAGTGTGTTTATCGCAAGGGGTACCGCTATGGACAGTATCAGCAGTATCGCCTGTCCGGTTATACGGCTCAGCTCACGGGTCTGGTGTATGCATATCAGCGTGATGCCGGATATGACGCATATGTAGTATATCACCTGGAATGAGTAGAATAACGGTCCGTAGCTCAGCCTGTTCATCGCAAATTCTGCGTAGTACGTATGATGTAGCGGATTCGTCAGTATCAGCAGTATCGACGTTACGGATATTAGCGGCAGTATCAGCCGGCACCAGTCTGCTTCCTTCCCGGCATTTATGTAGTCCAGCGAGAACATCAGCCACATCGGTGCGAAAAAGCTGATGCCTACGTTGCCTATTATGTAGCTTATCCACAGCTGCCGGTCCGTCACCGAGAACAGTATCAGCAGCTGCGCGATTATCCACAGTACTATGGATACCTGACAGCATATGAAGCTCCGCGTCAGACGGTTGTTGTTGCCCTTCCTAAGTATCCATACCAGTGTTCCGCCCATGCCGCATAGTCCGCCGATGAGCGGCAGTACGGTCAGTGTTTCCAATTCTCAGCACCTCCTGCGTTTTTTGTCCGATCATTCCTTATAATTTATACCATATGCGCTTTGCTTATATGGTATAACTGACGCTTACATTCATTATACCATAATAATAAATAAAAATAAATAGATAGAACATATTTTCTTTATTTAATTAAAATAATAACGGGTGCGGACTCGCCGTACCCGTTTTCGTTTATTCCTCTTCGCTGCTGTTCAGCTCGCTGAACATATCTATCATTGTCTGGTTATCCTTCGCCAGCGCCTTTATGGTCAGCTGATTCTGTGCCTTGTCGTTGGCAAGCCGCAGATTGTTCAGCGATTTTTGCAGATTATCCTTGACCTTCTTCAGGTGGTCGATGGTCTTGTCTATCTCTTCTATCGCTGTGTTGAACTGCTTTCCGGCAAGGTCGTAGTTCCGTGAGAATGCACTCTTGAAGCTCTCTATGCGCTCCTCAAAGTGGGTTATGTCTATCTCCTGATTCCTTATTTCTGCCAGCTGCCGCTTGTATTCCATGGAATTCATCGCTGCATTGCGCAGTATCGTTATCATCGGTATGAAAAACTGCGGCCTTATTACGTACATCTTCTCGTAATCATAGGATACGTCCACGATGCCCTGATTGTACAGCTCGCTCTCCGATTCCAGCATCGATACAAGCACCGCATATTCGCAGTTCTTGTTCTTCCTGTCCTTGTCCAGCTTCGCAAAGAAGTCCTCGTTCTTGTGCTTGGTCGCCGTGGTATCCATCTCGTTCTTCATCTCAAACATGATGGAGATCAGCTCGTTTCCGTCCGGATCCTTCTCACGGTAGATGTAGTCGCCCTTGCTGCCCTCGCGTATGTCATTGTCCTTGCCGAACTCTACGTTGCGGAATGCCGTAGCCCTGAGCATATTGAATGAGTTCTCACAGTGCTGCTCAAGGGTCTCTCCGATCATCTTCGTGGACATCTTCGTTTTCAGATCCTTGTAATAGTCAAGGCTCTCCTGCTGAGCTTTCAGCTTCGCTTCGTACTCCGCTTTCTGCGTGTCACGCTCCATGCGCAGCTTCGACAGCTCGTTGTTCAGTTCGATCTGACTCTCCAGCTTCTGCTTCGTGATGTCAGCGCTGAGCTGGTGTATCTCTTCCTTCTGACGGGATATTTCTTCGTTCTTTTCCGTAAGCTTGCTTTCATACCTCTGTTTCTCATCGCTCACAGCCTGCGTTACTGCAAGCTCCCTGATATTGTCGCTCTGCTTCGCTTCCGATTCAAGGCGCTGTATTTTCAGCTGCAACTCGTTTATCTTGCTTTCCTTGTCCGCTACCGCTCTGGCTACTTCGTTCTCAGTGGTGACTTTGCCGGACTCCTTCATGCTTTCAAGCTGCTGAGTCAGACGGACTATTTCGCTTTCTTTGTCCGCAGATGCCCTCTGGAGCTCCATATTATGCTCCATGACCTTCTGCTCCATGTCGGATTTTGCCTGCTGCAATCTGAGGTTCAGTGCGCTGATCTCACTGTCCTTTTCTGACATTGCCTTGCTCAGTTCAAGCTCAGTTTCCTTGCGGCTTGCTTCCTGCAGCGATTCCATACGCTTGTGCAGCTCTGCGTCGAATTCCTTCGTCCGCACCTGACTGAGTATTGCTGCATAGCCTGCCTCGTCTACTGTGAATGACTGACCGCAGTGTGGACACTTTATCTCGTTCATTTCTATACCTCCTTTAATATACTTTTCCTGTAATTATATTATAGGACAAATAGTCCTGAAAGTCAAGAGTAATAGTTGATTTTTTTCGTCAATTGTGTCTGATAACCGGCTCACTTCCTGCCTATCTGCCAGAATGCCAGTGCGCTGGCTGCTGCTACGTTCAGCGAGTCTACGCCGTGCGCCATCGGTATGCATACCGTGTAATCGCTGCCGGAGATGGTAGTCTGTGCCAGTCCGTCGCCCTCAGTTCCCATGATTATCGCTATCCGCTCTTCATTGCATAGCGCCTTGTCATCGATGTTGACCGAGTCCTCCTCCAGTGCCATTGCTGCTGTGGCAAATCCCATGCTGTGCAGCAGCTCCGTATCTGCTGTGGGACTGTTTATGTATGTCCACGGTACCTGGAATACCGTGCCCATGCTTACACGGGATGAGCGCCGGTACAGCGGGTCTGTGCTGCCGCTGGTCAGCAGTACCGCATCTATGCCAAGTGCGGCTGCGGAACGGAATATCGAGCCCGTATTCGCCGGATTTACCACGTTTTCCAGTACCGCTATACGCCGCACGTCCTTGCACAGCTCCGCCGCATCTGCCAGCGGTCTGCGGCGCATGGCACATATGGCTCCGCGTATCAGCTTGAATCCCGTTATGTCCACTATGGTGTCTGTATCTCCGGTGAATAGGGGAGTGTCCCTGCACAGCTCCACTATCTCTGCGGCTTCGCCGGTTATGTCCCTGCGCTCCATAAGCAGCGACATCGGCTCGTAGCCTGCTGCTATTGCGCGCTGTATCACCTTCGGACTCTCCGCAAGAAATACTCCCGGTTCCGGCTCGTACCAGTGAAGCAGCTGCGGCTCGGAGTGTCCGGCATATACTTGCAGCTCCGGTATGGTTTTGTCCGTTATCTCTGTTATTTTCGCCATTATATCTCCTCACTCACATCTGTCCTGCGCCGGAACAGCTTCGATGGACGATGGCCTGCGCCGGTCTCGATCTCTCCCGTCTCTTCTACGTATGGCGCTATCTTTCGCCGGAAATTTGCCATCAGCAGCTTCTTGTCCAGCACCATTTCATATATCTGCTGCAGCTCCGTCAGTGTGAACTGTTCCGGAAGCAGCCGGAATGCCGCATAGGGCTTCTCAAGACTGCTTCTCAGCTGCAACAGTGCGCGGACTATTATCTCCGCATGGTCGAATGCAAGGCTGTTCTGTGGGATATATGCCTCCGCTGACTGGTTGTACAGCTCGTTGGTTCCGCTCAGCCGTACCTCGGATCGGTATACCTTCCCTTTGTCGTCTGTCAGGTCCAGTATATAGCTGCCATTCTTCTCCTCCAGCGCTACCTCATACCATTCCGCGTTCTTCTCCGTCTGTGCGTTGGAGTACTCTATCAGTGTCCAGTAGCAGCATGAGATTATCCAGCCGCGGGGGTCTCTCCCCAGCTTCGACAGATTGCACAGCAGCGATAACGGTGGCTCCTTGATGCCTGTCTTTTCCCGCAGCTTCCTGTGTGCTGTCTCTTCTATGGTCTCCTCACGGCAGCAGAATCCGCCGGGAAGTGACAGCATTCCGGTGTAGGGCTCCTCAGGACGCCTTATCAGCAGTACCGACAGCACCGGCATCGACAGATGACGGTAGCTTTCACGGTCATTCTTCCGCGCGGTGAATACTACTATGTCGGCGGTGACTGAGGGTTGGTCGTATTGAGTTATATCGTAGTACATAGGCTTCTCCTTTGATAGTATCTGATTAATAATAACACATAGGGGAGTGTGTGTCAAGGTGATATGGTGAAAATAACATAAAGATAATATCAGAATAGTATTATCTTTATGCAGGTATCCGAAAGTAGTTGCAGACTATTGACAAACAGCTTAGTTAGTGATATATTGATAGTAACAAAAAGATAGGAACAAAAAATCAGCAAGGCTAAGTCCTTGGATTCTTTTTAAGTTTTGTTTATATCATTTTGATTTTAAGATGAGGAGGCTTGCCTATGGATATTGACAGGATTCTCGATTGTAAGTGCTGCAATGAACTGTTTCCGGACGATCCGGCTCTGGCTCAGCAGCTTTATATGGCACTGATGCTGAAATATCACCCCGACAGATGCGATGACCCCCGTGCTGCGGAGGCTTCTGCGGTAATAAATACTATGTACGGGAAGCTGAAAAAGTCACGGTGTATGAACGAGAAAATGTTCCACCGCGCCGGTGCTCTCGTCATGCCGGTAAACTACTTCTTTTCAGCTGAACATGAGTACGGTACGGAGTTCATCGGCGAACGTGAGCTTTTCTTCCTTATCAGCCGCGATGCTGAGGACTGCTTCTTCTCCTCTCCGGCTAAGGACGGCTTCTTCTTCCGGGAATTCCTTCCTGCCGGCGTTATGGCTCAGGCGGAGATATTCCTGCCGCATATCAGGGACATCTTCCGTACCGATGAAGGACTGCTCATACGTGCACTGAAGCTGCGCGAAGAACTGCCGCTGACAGCGGTCGCAGACTTCTACGGCGGTAAGCTCCCGGCAAGACACGCCGCATGGATCGTTTCAAGAATGCTGGGTATGTGCTGCTACGCTGAGGTGCGGGGAATCGTTCTGAACTGTATCGCTGAGGAAAACCTCCTCATCGACCCTAAAGAACACGTTGTCCGCATCGGCGGCGGCTGGTGGTTTGCAGCTGAGAACGGCGGCAGGCTCATCGGTGTTCAGTCGGCTGTGTTCGACAATATGCCGGTTTCATCTAAAACTGACGGTATTGCCCGTCATGTAACTGATATTGAGTGCGTCAAGGCTGTGTGCAGACACATTCTGCCCGATGACGCTCCTGATGCTATCAGGGATTTCGCCGAGAGTATCAGCTCGGCAAGCGCGATCGAGGAAATGGATAAGTGGGACTGCGCTCTTAAATACGCTTTCGGCGGCAGGAAATTCTGCAATATGAATGTCAGCCTGCCGGATATACTATAATTATTAAGAACCTGTTCACATAGGGTGAATGTACGGATTTTCAGGCATAATTTTGTCGGTGACAAGGCAAAAATCCGCCGACGGGCTGTCGCC
>CADBNS010000184.1 GCA_902796065.1 Ruminococcus flavefaciens | reverse complement strand
GCGAAAGCATTCCTGCGTTTTCCTTCCTTGATATATTTCCTTTCTGACTTCGCCTTTCTGGCAAAGTTTAATTGGGGGAGCAATAATGGTTTAAAAACCACATACAAGATAATTATATAACATTTCTCCTCATTTTTCAATAGGTTTTGAACGAAAATTTTACCATTTTGGGAATCAACTTTGTTAATAATATATCAACCTTGCAGTATCGTTGAAATAACGGCAAAGATGTGGTATAATGAAAAGGAAAAAACGTGGATCGCCATAAAAGAGAGAGGTCAGAAATGGACAAATACAGTGTATTGAAGAAATATTTTGGACACAGCACCTTCCGTGACGGACAGGAAACGCTCATAGATGCGGTTTTATCCGGCAATGACGCACTGGGTATAATGCCGACAGGTGCAGGAAAGTCCATATGCTATCAGGTACCTGCGCTGATGATGGAGGGAATTACGATAGTAATATCGCCGCTCATATCGCTGATGCAGGATCAGGTCTGCTCTCTGCGCGAATACGGAATAAAGGCGGCATACATAAACAGTATGCTTGAGCCATACGAATACAGCGAGGTATTCCGCCGGGCACACAGCGGCGAATACAAGATAATATACGTAGCACCGGAGCGTCTGATGACAGAGGAATTCTTCCGGCTTGCGGAGCACGTAAGAATATCCATGGTCACAGTAGACGAAGCGCACTGCATATCACAGTGGGGACAGGATTTCCGTCCGAGCTACCTGAAAATAGCGGATTTCATCAGATCGCTCTCCTACCGTCCGGTGATAAGTGCATTCACAGCGACGGCAACAGATGCGGCGAAGAATGATATAATCAGCATACTTGGACTGAACTCACCGTGCATGGTGACCACAGGATTTGACCGTCCGAATCTGTATTTCGGAGTTATCAATGCATCGCAGAAATATGCCGAGCTGAAAAAGCTGCTGACCGAGCGAAGGGACAAAAGCGGGGTAGTGTATTGTCTGTCCCGCAAGAATGTAGAGAATGTATGTGAAAAGCTGAACGAAGACGGATTCCTTGCAACGCGCTATCACGCAGGACTTTCAGCTGAGGAGCGTCAGGCGAATCAGGAGGATTTCATCTACGACAGGAAGAAGATAATGGTCGCGACCAATGCATTCGGCATGGGAATAGACAAGTCCAACGTGCGGTTCGTTATACACTACAATATGCCCCAGAGTCTTGAGCACTACTATCAGGAGGCAGGCCGCGCCGGACGTGACGGAGAGCCTGCGGACTGCATTATACTCTACAGCGGAATGGACGTAAGGACCAATACCTTCCTTATCGAGCAGAGCAATGAGGAAAGTGAGCTTGAGACCCACCAGCAGCAGGAAGTCAGGGAGAAGGAACTGGAGCGACTGAAATATATGACCTTCTACTGCACATCGACCTCATGCCTGCGTGAGCGTCTGCTGGCGTACTTTGGCGAGAAGCATCCGGGATACTGCCGGAACTGTTCCAGCTGTCTCAGTGACTACGAGGAGTACGATATAACGGTCGATGCGCAGAAGATACTTTCCTGCGTATACCGTGTCCACCAGACCGGCTGGGACTACGGAAGAAGCGTGATAATGGATATACTGCGGGGAAAAACCAGCGATCGGCTGACCAAGCTGCGGCTGGACAAGGTATCTACCTACGGTATAATGAAGGATATTCCGCTGAAAAAGCTGCGGTACGAAATCGATCATCTCATAGATAACGGCTATCTGCTGTCAGTTGGCGCGTCATATCCGGTACTGCGGCTTTCCGGAACTTCTGCTGCGGTACTGAAAGGCGAAAAACAGCTAACTATGAAGCTGCCGAAGGAACTGCACACTACTAACAAAGCCCAGAAGGAAAAGGAATTCTTCTACGACGATCCACTTTTCGGCCAGCTTCGGGAACTGCGCAACGAACTGGCACGCAAGGAAAAAGTTCCGGCGTATATCATTTTTTCTGACGCTGCACTGAAGGATATGTGCCGGAAATTGCCTGTAAATAGCCATGAATTCATGGTGGTCTCCGGAGTTGGTGTTCGCAAGGCAGAAAAATACGGGGAGATATTCTGCGGAATTATCGCGGAATACATTAAAAATGAGCCTGATGCTGAAAAGGCTCCTGAGGGCGAAATGGACTACATGGAAAAGCAGCTTGCCAGCTACCGCGAATATGTCGCCGTTGACCAGAAACGCCGGAAATAGCCGGAAAATCAGGCTGATAACCGTGGAATTACCGCAGTTCTTCCGATCCCTCAGCTTCGATCAATTATACAAAACTAAAAAATATAGCCATAAATACATACTTAACCAGTCCGATTGACTACATTTTGTATATAATTATACTTGATTCTTTATTTATTATATGTTATAATTAGCTTCATGAGAGGATCAGTGCATATTTGATCTGCACAAAACGGGTATGTACTGGTATAGGGATTGTTCCTTTATTCCTTTGGGGACAAATCAGACGGCAGCTGTTTTTCAGCTGCCTTTTTCTGTATCCGGATATAAAATATGACCCCCTGATCTTCTCAGGAGGTCATTTGTACGCTTTCACACGTTTATCACCGCTTTTTCAGATTTTCACCATTTTCACATCAGGATTCAGCTGTCTGCCTACCTGTGGATACGTGCTGTAATGGTATACCGCCAACGTCCGTTTCTGTCAGTGATAAAAATATACTTGCCGGCATTGTTTTGCTCCAGATACAATTCTGCCATAACATTTTCTTCTCACTCACTTATCTTCTTCCACATAATCCTGAGCGCTTGAAATTTTTACATCGGAAACATCAATCTACTCATTGTAACAATATATCATACACTTTTGTAACAACGTTGACTTGGGTAAATTATATTTTTGCGAATATTCTGTCAGTGCTTTCCATTCTTTTCCTCGTACTTTGAATCCGAAGCACGTATATTTTCCCATAAATTCCTTCCTATCGCACATACTTAATGTCATCATTAAAGTACTTCTTGTTTTTGTATGTGATGTATTTTTGTCCTTGCTTATTGCGGTAAACTTTCCGCCTGAGATTCTTGTGCTTCGTTCCCTTGTGAACATCTGTATTCTTAATTTATATTATAGCATACTATATTCTTTTGTCAACCATTTTTTGTATTTTTTGTTTAATCCGCTGTAAGTCTATCCGTTCAGCTTCGCATTTGCCAAATCGTGACATTTGTAACTGATCCAGTTACATTATGCACCTTTCCCCTGCCCCGTTTCTGTGGTATTATTATTTCAGTAAATAAAACCACTTCTGAAAGGCTTGGTGATCTTATGAAATATAAATGGCAGATAATCGGCGGTGTTATGACTACTTCGATCATGTGGGACCTGCTCTGCATTACCGACGCTTTCGATGAGTACGTTCTCGATCAGAGTTCCCTCGTCGGATCATTTGTCTTCTTTCTGGCTCCTATCGCTCTTTTTGTTATCTATCTCCTCCACTTCTTCAAAAAACGTCCCGCTGCTGCTTCTCTTCTGGTCTGGCACACCTCCTATACTCTCTCTTTTATCCCCGTCTGGATCTATATGTGGTGCGCTGTGAATTCACGGCATTTCTTCATTAAGCAATTTGTTCGCTCCAGTTTTCTCGACCTGAACGGTATCGAGTATATGTTCTACGGCGCTACAGCTCTGTGCCTGTTTTTAATTCTTTGCCTCCTCTTCCATATCGGCCGCGCTATTTATGCTGCTGTTAAAAAAAATATGAATAACTGAGGCGTTTGCTCCCCCTTTTTCTTCTTCATAATTTGTTTACCTTCCTGTCAGTTTTATCCGTTGTTTCTCCAACGATTTAGTGTTACAATGTATTAATACTATTAAAGGAAGGTGTTTGCTTTATGGCTGATATTATCAACATCTCTCAGGAAGTCTTCTCCTGTAAGGTCTTCCCCGGTGACCCATCTCCCGTAAAAAAACGCGTTATGAGTATCAGTAACGGCGATGTCTGTAACCTCACCCAGTTCTCTATGTGCGCTCATAACGGTACCCACGTCGATGCCCCCTTCCACTTCATCAATAACGGCAAATCTATCGATCAGATGGGGCTCACCCCTTTTGTCGGCAAGTGCTTCGTCGCACGTTTCAATGGTTGCGTTTCCGCTCAGAATGCCGCTTCTATCCTCTCTGCTGCTCACGCCTGCGACTGCGCGGAGCGTATCCTCATCGCCGGTAATGCTACCGTTACTGCGGAGGCTGCCCGCGTTTTCGCTGATGACCATATCCTCCTCCTCGGCAACGAAAGCCAGACCGTCGGTCCGGAAGATGCTCCCATGGAGGTGCACCTCATTCTCCTCGGCGCTGAGATCGTTCTGCTGGAAGGTATCGTTCTGGACGGCGTCGCGGAGGGCCCTTACTTCCTTAGTGCTGCTCCTCTCAACCTCGGCGGCTGCGATGGCGCTCCGTGCAGAGCTTTCCTCATCAATATGTTCGCAGAGTGAATGATTAAAGCCGTAGGCAAGTGCCTACGGCTTTTCTTATCAATTAGTTTGTTTTTAAGCGAGGAGTATCCTCGGTTTTTTATTCCATTGTTATTCTATGACCAAAAGGTTTCTTCCCTCGTTTAAATACCTTTACATCAAACCAATCAATTTCTAAATTCGTTTTTTTCAGAAGACCTTCATAAACTTTATACGTTTCCAAGTCATCTTTTTCATCGTTTTCATTATGTATTTGTCCATCAATAATGTAAGGGGTTCTGATTTTTTTACCATCTACTTCTTTATATACATAGCGTAGATCATTTTTGAACCCATAATATTTCCTTGGTGGATTAGGAGCATCCGGATGACTCACTTGGAAAGCAAGATCGTACCAGAATCCTTCAACCTGGTTATTATCAACTACCGTCTCAAAATTCCATGCATGATCATTCTTAGCAGAAGAAACGTATCCTATTTCTATTCCGAGTTCATTCATTATTCTGGAAAAAGCAGCCGCCATTCCTTTACACATTGATGAATTTGTCGCAAGCGCAGTTGGCATATTATTTACCATTTGATAGTTATTCTGTAATGCAGTCTCATCATAGAAAAAGCTTTCTGCCAGAACATCAAATACATACCTTCTTTTGTCTTTTTCTCCTTTTGCTGCTCTTTTTATCTCTTCTATACGTTTATTCGATTCTCTACAAACGGCATTCAAATAATTTGCCATATTTTCTTCGTTTACTGTATCACTACTTATCGCATTGCTAATTCTGCTTCTCTCTGCACGAGCCTGCGTAAATGCATGGCGAATTGAATCATCTGTGTAGCCTTGCCCATTTACACCAAAGGTAAACTTATACTTTTTAGATTCATTGGTATAATCATCTGAGATAATGTCACAATTACTAAATACATACATTATTAGCATACTGTCACTCAGAAAATCAATTTCTTCTCTATCTTGCAACTTAGGAACCATGTATTCTTCTACATTCTCAAACTTAAAACGTACAGTTCTGAATATCCAATTTCCGTTAGAACATTTTTTTACATGATGCTCATTAAATCGTAGTTTTTCATTATCAGCCCAGAAGAATTCTAAACTCTTTTTTCCAATAAATTCTACTAACGATCGATGATAGTTCGATGAACTCGGTTCGTATCTGCCTTGCTCAATAGGAGCAGATTGATCGTCAATATATATACTGTATTTTGGAGCAGTTCTTTCTTCGTCATCGACAGTTCCAGTACCTGTTTCGCCCCCTCCGGATCCATCGCCGCCGGTGCCGGTTCCGCCACCTCCGGATCCATCGCCGCCGCTGCCGGTTCCTCCGCCTCCGGATCCATCGCCGCCGCTGCCGGTTCCTCCGCTGCCTGCGTATCCGGACAGATAACCGCTGCTGCTCTCAAGCAGCTCTGCGATCGTTACTCCGCTGTCAGGATATATCAACGTCAGTATATTGTTTACCTTCTTTATCAGCTCTTTGTTCTCTTCAAGAAAATCTTCGCTGCTTTCTCTTCCCTCCGGCTCAGGACTGTACCATATGTCCGGAGCCGGTTTTCCAGACTCCGGCTCCTCTATATCGTCCATCTCAGGCTTAGGGGTCTTGTGTCCGTTCTCTTTCCCCTTTTCAGGCTTTTTCTCCTCCTCCTCTTCTTCTGTTTCTTCTCCGGTCAGCGGTTTCTCTTCTCCTTCAAATACCGGCTTGCCGGATAACAACGGCTGGTTTCCTTGTGTTGCCATTTCTCTCTCACCTCCTGCTTTTTATGTCGGAAGTCCCAGCGCTGAACGGATTATGCTCAGCTGTAACTGCTGCTTCTGCTCCTCAAGCCACATCTTCTGCGCTGTGAGATACTGCTTGTACTTGCGGTATTCTTCATCTGTTTCAAATTCCGACGCGTCCGGCATCTTTACCTTCATCTGCTCCAGCAGATTGTAATACCCTCCAAGCTCAGTTATGTTCAGCGGCGCAGGTATCCTTGTGGGCTTTACTTCCGTCTCTTCTGCTATGCGCTTCAGTATCAGATTACGATATGCCTTCGCTTCTTCTGAGTATTCACTCTTTATCAGCTCCGCCAGAGCTCCCATTATTTCATTGTTGTACATACCTTTTTCCTCCTCACCACTATCAGAATAATCCTATTTTATTTCCGATGAATTTCGCAAAATCTGTCGGGTTTACCCCGTTTTCATTACAGAATGTCTTTGCCATCTTCTGTATGTCACCGATGCCTATATCTTCCTTGCTGCCTGTAAGCTCTGATATGCTGCGGCTGAAATTCTCCGCCAGCGATCCCACTCCTTCGTTTACGGCGTTATCTGAGAATTTCTCAAGGAAGTCCTTCACGCCTTCTCCGCCTAACGACTCCAGTGCTTTTTTCAGTCCGTCTGAATCCTCTCCGCCGCCTATCATTCCGACTATGTTCTTCGCTATGCCTTCAATGCCTCCGCCTTCGGATAGTCCGCCTTTTATCAGCTTTCCAAGATCTGCATCGCCAAGTCCTTCCTTTCCAAGCGCTCCAAGTATTCCTGTCACCGCTTCGCCTGCTGCTCCGCCGGCAAGTCCTCCTGTTGCTGCTGTGGCTCCGGCACTTACTAACGTCTCAAGGGCTGCCTTCGTAAGCTCTGATGTCGATCTTACTACCTGCTCCCTTCCCGCTGATGCGTTCGTGTCGGCTGTATTCAGTACGTCACGCATATCTGTAGTTCCTAACGCATCTGCAAATACCGGCTGCTGCCGCGCCATCAGTGCTCCGGCAAGATTGCTCGGATCTATGTGCGCTGTCGGTGTTACGCCTATCGTCGGTGCGTCTATATCCTTCGTCTTTGCATTCGCAAGCAGACTCGTTGTTCCCAGTGAATTCTGGTTCAGTTCTATATGGTCTATGTCTGAATCCTTCCAGTTCCAGAAGCGCGTTATGTCTATCTTCTCACTTACATTGGTCTCACTGAGGACTGCTTCGCCTACCATTCCCGATGTGGGTACGGATATGTACGTCAGCGGTGAGCGGAAACTGTTTGCATGATAACGGTATAGCTCGTTCTGTATCTCTCCTGCTGTCTTGCCCATTATCTCCGCTACCTCACGAGGATATGTGAACGGGAACAGCATACAGTTGCCGTAGAATCCCAGCGGCTTCGTGATGTTTATACAATTGAGCAGCGGTACTTTATTCGTGTCCCTTCCTGTCTCTTCATTGTCACCACTGTTACCTGCTGCTCCTTTCGGCTGCGATTTTACAAATACTCCGTTGTTGTCTCCGTCAGATAAGTCAAGTGTGTAGCCTTCAAGCAGCATTACAAGCTCGTTGTAGTCCAGTGATGACCATATTGCCTGTGAATAATACATCGTGTTTGAACCGATGTGCCGGAAGGTCTCCTCCATCTCTGCTATCTCCCTGTACGTCAGCACCGGCTTCTTTCTGCCAAGATCTATCTTTAATCCGTTACTGCTGATACTGTAGTACTTCTCCTGATCCGATGAGTCAAGTGTTACGCTTACTGCAAGGTCTCCACAGGCACTCAGCTCGCCAGATGTGAATGTTACATCCGGTTTCCGGTAGCTTTCCGGCAGCGTTTCATAATAGTGGTCGATACGCTTCTGGTCACCTGCACTGTCTTTATCGTCTTTGCTGAAATTAAACAGCGCTTCTTCATATTTCTCGATCGCTTTTACTTCATAGTCCTCCATGTATTCCTTCTTCTGGCTCAGACGATGATTCCATGATCCATAATTATTCCGGATCACTATGTGCGATATGTCGTTCTTTGTGTATCCCTCAGGTATGCTGAACAGGAATGTTACATTTCCGGGCGCTATATCTTCTCCTATGCTCGAATTCTCTGTCAGATCTATGCTTGAATGCCTTTCCTTATGGACTGAATACGGTATGAAGCCAAGAAATTTCTTCGTCTCATACTTCGCTCCGATCTTCTCCGATGTCTTGCTTGCATACATTCCCTTTCGCGTCTGCTTGATTCCGTATATTACGTCTTCACGGGTATTCAGCGACGGATCAAGCTCAAGGTGTGATTGCGATATTATCTGTCCAGTTACCGGCATTTTTCCTTCGTTGAAATATACCTCCGCTGTCAGATGATCACATGACAAAAAGCCGCCTGTCACCTGTATCGTGTACTCTGTCTCTACCTTGCTGTATTCTGCATAATCCCATTCGGGCAATGCTGCATACCTGCGGATAAGCTCAAGTCCGCCTCTGTATTTTGCAGGCAGATAATTCAGCAGTATATCCGCGTTTTCAAGCAGTGTGGAATAACGCTTCGTCAGCAGGGTCTTTGTGAAATTGTGCGGATTGATTATCGTGTAACTGCTGATGTCATTACTGCTGACCGATCTGCTCTTTACCGTCGGCATGAAGTTTATCAGCTTCATCGGTACGTATAAAACAAGGTCTATGCTCTCTATCGCCGTCTCCATACGGTACCTTCTCATTACTTCCCAATACTGCACTGTCATTACATGAGAATGATTGTGGTTCGCTATTATCTTCGACGAGATACTGTCCTTTTCATCACTGGACGCTATGCTTATGCTCGTCCGACGGGCTGCTGCTATCCGCTCGGATTCTGTCTTTATGCTGCTCTGGAATTCCTGCGCAGCTGACGATACTTCATCATATGTGTCGCTCTGATATGCGTTGGCTGAGCTCATTCCGGTATTCGTTGATGATGCCGTGGAATTCGCTCCGATCCCAAATATTCCCTTCTTTATTCCCAGCGATATTCTCGTTCCTCCGCTGCTTTCTGCTGTGGTCCGATACTGACTGTCACTGTGGGCGTTTGAAAACCTCCCTATAGCATTCTGAAATGCTGCGTTTTCATTGTCGATCTGCGAATTCGTGTAGGTGTCCCTCAGATCATCCCGGGCATAGGCATCGTCCTGTACTGTATATGACTCATTATGCTCGCGGATAATCACTCGCTGCTCCTCTCCGGGCGCAAGTATCAGTGAGTACAGCAGGTCTCCAAGTGCAAATCCGTCCGGCACCCACGCCTGATGCATATTCAGTGCGTATCCCATTCCAAGCGAGCAGGCATACGGCAGATCATCCTGCGAATAACTGATGTTGTCCTTCAGCTTCATTACGTCCAGCGGCTCAGCTATCTTTCCACGCGCTCCGCTGCCCTGTTCGTATTTCTTCCTGATCGCAGGCGCTACAAGCCGATACATTATCGAATAATTGAATACCCGCGACGGCGCTGTATCTGTCGGCAGTATCACCGGAGATTCATCATTCCCCATCAGTCTTACACTCGGCAGAGTCGATGCGTATGGCTTCTTAACCTGAAATGCGTCCTCATACGCTAATAACTCGCCTACGTTGGACTCAAATGTGCCTTCAAGGAAACTGAGTATCGACTTACCTATGTCATTTGTATTGTAGTCTATGCCTATGATAGTCTCACATATCTTACGGCACCTCGCAAGTGTATTTTCATATATCGCTATCTCTGTCGTCTGGTCGTTTTTATTGCTGCTCTTTCTCAGCTCTTCAAGATACTTTCTCAATGCTTCTGCCGGCTTCGATGATAGTTCGGGGTCACTTTTGATCGCTCTCGCTGTGAACTCCTTCTCCATCTCATTTACCTTCTCATTCTTTGCCTTCAGTTCATCAAGATCATTAAGCATATCTATGGCTTTCTTCTCTTTTCCTTTTATCATACGGTATACATTGTCAAGTACTGCCGATCTCCTCATGGATACCGTTACTGTTCCTGCATTCAGAGAATCTGTCAGCAGATTGCTGCGCTGATCTTCCCTGCCGCTTATCGTGAATGTCAGCACCTCCTGCATACTGTATATATCCGGCATCTGTATTATAAACCTGCCGCTGGTGTCTGTGTATCCGCTGAGACTGCTGTCTCTATCTGTCTGCGTATCTGTCGTTCCACTCGTAATGCCCGAAAGTGTTACAAGATAACCCTCCAGCTTTCCGTTCTTGTCTGTATTACGGTTCTGCTTTATCACTACTCTGCCCATTATCACTTTCGGCAATGGCAGCGCAAGCTTTATGTTCTTCAGGAAATCAAGTCCGTCCCTTATTACTTTGCTCTCTGTCTTTACGTTGCGCAGATAGTCAAAGAGATACTCCGGCTCGGGATCGTCCCCTATCGTTATGTTATACTTGTCTACCGGTATATCATTCAGTGTTGCCGCAGAATCTATATAGCCCTGTATCTCCGCACGGTCAGGCATCTTTAATAATACGCCCTCTTCACGCAGCAGTCCGTTGCTGTATAATACACGGAATATCTCATATACCTTCTCTACATCTGCGTGTGACAGATCGGATATGTTCCTTATGCCTGCCGATGCCGCAAAATACCCAAATCCCTTGCTCATGCCAGGTATCAGCCACAATGCACTCTGCCTGAACCAGTTGCGGATCGTGTTTTCATCTGCGTTCGTCAGTCGCTGCAACGCTTCGTATCCCGCAGGATCACTCAGCTTTATCAGCATTCCCTCTGCCGATAATACCTTCAGCCTGTATTGCAGTACCTTCTTCGCTTCGTCTGCTATCACTATCGGTATGTTTCCGGTCAGTCCCGGCGAAAAATACGGCCTTCCGCTTATGGTCATTACCGGGAAATAACTGCATTTGCCTGTGCTCGGATCCCTTACTGTGATCTTCGTGGTTCCCGCTCCCCGCGCTTTTACCTTGCCAAGCGATGTTACATAGGCTATCGATCTGTCCCCAGAGATCCAGTCGTAGTCGTGCTGATCCTTTATTTCATAATTGCGCAGCTTTATCTGGAATTCCTCTCCGGTATAGATATTCGCTGATGTGTATTCAAATTCTATCGGTCCCATGCTGCCGGTGTGTGAATAGTATATCTTCTCCGGCTGCGGCCGCGTTGATTCTGCTGAGAATGCCGGACGAACGTTGACTGTTGTTGGTGACGGTATTATGCTTATCTCATATGTGGGGATACCTTTTATCCCTATGGAACAGGTACCGTTGCTGTTGCTGATAACTTCCGCTTTCTCCGGCGATATTATCCGCGCCTGCTGTAATTCGATCTCTCTGAATGTCGCTATCGCACTGTCTGGATTGTAGCTCGGCGGATATACCCCTTCTCCGGTCAGACAGGACTTTATCTTTACTCCTATGCCGGAATTACTTATGCTCAGCTTCGGATATGCCCCATCATCGGTAAAATTATACCCCTTGATCCCGCCGGAGCCTCCGTTTACTTCTACACTTATGTCCTTTATTTTAAGCTCCATATCACCGGCTGCTGCTATCTCTCCGTCTGTCACAAGTGTCCCTTTTCCTGTTATTACTCCGCTCCTTCGCATGAATATTGCGTAACACGCTGCACTGACCGTCGTTCCGCCTGCTATGTTTATCGTCAGTCCTTCGATCTCACTGTCTATTGCTGCGTCCGGCTCTCCGTGAATATAACTGAAATTGCCGCTGAGTGTAAGTACTTTCGTCAACGGATCGTATTCCGCTGTTCCGTCTATATTGTCGCGTGTGTGGTCGAAATACTTGTGTATCTCTTTACAGTTTTCGGAGGTCACTTTTACTCCGCATACCAGCAGTTCATACTCTGCTGTCCTTGCCTGCCGAGATGTGCTCTGTGATGCTGCCGGACGAGTTGATACGGTATTCTCTTCCGCTGTCTTTTTGGGGGCTTTGCTGCTTGATGATCTTGCCATGTTATCACTTACCTTTCTGCTATGATTAAATAATTATTATTGCTTTGTGCAATATGTATAATACATATAATAACATATCTTTCGATATTAGTCAATAGTTTTTGAGCAAAATCACCACAATTAATATATTATTTTTTCCTCCTGCTTTATGTGCATAAAAAATGCATGAGCCCTTTCATGACTCATGCACTTCCTCTTTCTATCAGATGTCCAGCTTGGCTGCTATTTTTTCTATCGCTTCCATTACCGTTGTTATGCTGATCTCCGGCATCTTTCCGTCACGCGCGTGACTGTAAAGATAGTTGTCGCTCTTATTATCCTCCAGACTGTTCCTCTCACACAACAGCTTGCAAACAAGCTGCGCTTCATACTCCTTCTTGTCCCCCTCTTCACGCATTATCGCCCTCTCTGCTCCTCTCAGCTCCTTACACCGCACTTCAAGCGCCCGGTACTCCGCTTCATTCCCTTTCTCCCCCTCTATCTCTTTCATGCGCTGCGCTGCCTCCGTCATCTGTCCCCTCAGCTTCGTCAGCTCAGTACTTATCTCGCGATACTCCGGCAGTCCGTTTGCATTCGTCCGCTCTCCGGGTATGTGTCCACAGTAAAGATGCCCCAGCTCGTGCAGCAGCGTCAGCGCCTTTTCATGCGTCGAAAGTTCACTGCTCAGCGTTATCTGATGATACGCCATTACTGCCTTGTCCCTGAACTGACCGTTCTCTGTTTCAGTGTAATGCAGCTGTATCGGACTCAGCAGATTCTCTGCCTTGCCTCCCATGCGCTCTCCAAACCGGCTCTCTGCTACCCGTATTCCACTCTTTATTACCTGCCTTACCCAGCCGGCATACTCCTCTTCCTCTACCTTCCTCTTGTCTTCCCTTAACATCTCTTCTTCGTCTATCAGCCTCAGCTGAGCCTTTGTTTCGTATACGTCCTCACGGTCGTATACCAGCGTCACAGGCCCGTTTACCTGCATTATCACTATCGGTATCGCCTCCGGCTTTACCTCGTATCCTTCCCTCTTCCACGCCCGCTCCGTCTGTACATACTTCGCTCCAGGTCGCTGTGCCATTATCAGCGCACAGTTGAACGGCTTGTAATGCCTGTGATGCCGTAGGTTGAACAGACAGTACGCTTTGTAGTCTTCAAGTGAATTGTTTTGTATTATTCTATCATATACTTCGTATTTTGACATCGCTTCTCCTCCGCTCTTTACGCTGAATGTGTCCGCTTTTTCACTCATTATATCATATAAGCAAAGCAAAATCAATCTCTCTCAATTCAGCATTTCCCATTGTTTCACTAATTCTTGTATTTTTTCCGGAAATGTGTTATAATGTGTTTATGTTAATTAATTCGGCAGCTTTGCCTGCCCCCAGTATCTATCCCGGAAACAGAGGTTTTAACTATGAATTACTTCAAGAAAATGATTTTGCTCCACTACGGTAAACAACTACTGGATATTTTTGAATACGACCACCCTCAGTTCGGTCAGGGTCTCGCAGATTTCAAGGAAAAAGTCCATATGACCTCCGAACCTCCTAAGAATATCAGAAATTCTATGGATATTAAGACTTGTCCCGTTGACGGCGGCGTATTCTTCCGCGTACAGGATAAGTTCAGCAGAAGCAATAAAAAAGTTCTCTTCATTCACGGCGGCGGTTTCTGCCTCGAAGCTCTCTCCCTCCACTGGAAGTTCTGTCAGGCTCTGGCTAAGGATACAGGCTGCGAGATTTTCTTCCCTCAGTACCCCCTCGTGCCGGAAAGCAGCTCCGAAGCCTCTCACGTTATGCTCTTGAATGTGTACAGAGAATTCATTAAAGATGGCTCTGTCGATGATATGACTATTATGGGCGATTCCGCCGGCGCTGCCCTCTCTTTGTCAGTCTCTATGCTCGCAAGAGATAACGGTCTCCCCCTTCCTCACGAAATGATCCTTATCTCTCCCGGTCTCATTCTGGGTCAGCTCTCCCCTCAGGAAGCAAAACGTGCTGAGTACATAAGAGCTAATGACTTCATCCTCGGTAAGTTCCCTGTGGATAAGATCAGCGAACTCTGGCACGGCGATCTCGATATGAATGACTACCGCTCCGATGCTACTAAGGGCTCTCTGGTCGGTCTCCCTCATATCACTATGTTCTCCGGTACTCACGATATTATGAATATCGCTGCAAGACGTCTTGCGATAAGATTGAAAAATGAACACCACCCTTTTACATACCACGAGAGAAAATGCGGCGCTCATGACTATGCTCTCCTCCCTTCAAGCCGCAGTTCCTATGACCTCATTCTCTCTAAAGTAATGGGTCAGTAATGAAAGGATTCCTATGATTTACGGTGCTTGCCTCGATGATAATTTACCACTGCATGATATTGTTTCCGCCCTCGGTGATATTTCCGGTCAGTTCAACTGGCTGATCTCCGATTATCAGCTTTTCAGCAGCAATGATGATCTGATACCAGTGGAAAAAGACTACATCTGGCTCAATGGCGATGATTTCAGAAAGCTGCTGGATACTGATCTGTTTGCCGTATGGTGCGTGATCTCTGCGTTCCCGAAAAATGTCGCTCTGGAAGATGTTCTTGAATTTGATCTCCCCTATGCGGACGGTAATCCCGGATTCTGGGTAGATGATGTCAGTCTTCAGACTCCTCTGACTGAACTGGAGATCGTCGTCTTCGACAGCTCTTCCTGCTTCATACTGTCTAAATATCGATCACACCGCGACCGCTTCCTCAACGCATTCCCCGGCTCCTATGACCTGATAAGCAATAACATCAGAACTAATGCTATCATTCGCACTATTACTGATGAGATCTGCAATTTGCCGGAATATTCCGCCGATAAACAATTCCCGTGGCGTTTCTATCACGCTATTCTCAATGACATCCCTTTGGAACCAGAATACAATGAGCTGCTGGAAAAATGTAAACTTAAACTAAAACAAAACGGTCTGATAAACTGAGAACCTGTCCATATAGGGTAAATGTACGGATTTTCAGGCATAATTTTGTCGGTGGCAAGGCAAAAATCCGCCGACGGGCTGTCGCCCTTCAAGGATTTTTAACGCAG
>CADBNS010000183.1 GCA_902796065.1 Ruminococcus flavefaciens | reverse complement strand
TGTGGACAGGTTCTCAAGTTTTTCTGACGCAGATATATTTTCTTTATGTTGAGCATTGGTTGGCAAAGTTTAGTTGGGGGAGCAATAATAAAAAACCTTTCCGAACTTGCGGTTCAGAAAGGTTTTTTGTTTCACTCTGACTGTGTGAGACAGTATCTGGGTCTGAAATACTTGACGAACCAGATAATGCACAGGGTAAGAAGTACAATGTTCAGGATAAAATAGGGCGTTCCTGCCAGTATGAATCCGCTGCGCTCATGGTAGAGCGGAGTGCCGAATATGGTGAGCTTGCTGAAATCTATTATGCAGAGTGCGTTGTGAATGGCGTGTTCAAGCATAACATAAAGAATGTTTCCGGTGTGGTAGTAGATCGTTGCTGCTACCAGTGTTCCTATCAGTACGTTGCCGAAGCCCTGGAGATTGTATAAATGTACGGCTGCAAATATGATCGCCGGAAATATTATTGTGAAGGCTTTTCCAAATCTGTCCTTTAATATGCCCATGAAGCTGTATCGGAATATTACTTCCTCAAACAACGGTGCTAACAGCACTGAGCAGATGACTGTCACTGCGGTTACGGGTGAATCTTCGTTGGGCGTTATGGTCATGAAATTGCTGAGCACACTGCCGGATATATGGTCGCATACCTCTCCTGCTACCCATGAGAATACCGTCAGTACCAGCGGTATCGACCAGTCAAATCCCTTGAGCTTCACCATTGTGCCAAGTCCCTTGCCTGTGTCCTTTTTCGCCGCAAGCATACAGGTAAGTGCGGTGAGTCCTACTCCCAGTTCCCCTACAAGATATGCAAGGTTGTTGTTATAATCGCCTAAATCAAGATGGAATACTTCCGCAAAAATGACTACTGCTACGCTAAAGGCAAACATCAGAAACGTCAGCGCAAGTATGAGCTTTATAGCTTCCTTTCGCGGATTCTTTACTTTCTGCTTCTTCTGCTTCCTTTTCATGCCTGTGTGTGGCTCTCTCATATCGATTACTGCTGTATTTGTCATAATGATCTTCCTTTCTGCTGCGGTTAAGCTCTTTGCTTCACGCATTTCCTTTGATGTGTCTATGATAACACAGCTTTTCGTTTTTTTGGCTTCTGCCGTCACGAACGACATACTCTGTGGCACGAACTGCACTTGCAAGTATTTGATTATTATGGTATCATATATACTGGAGGTGAGTGCTATGCGTATAGCAGTCTGCGATGACGAATGCAGATTTATCACGGATTTTAAGAATATAATGAACAGGCTCTACAATAGCCTCGATATAATTGTGGACGCTTTTTCCTGCGGCAGTGAACTGCTGAAATGCTTCTCCGTCAGACCTTATGACCTGGTTTTTCTCGATATTGAAATGCCCGGTATGGATGGGCTCACCCTTGCAGGTAAGCTGCGGAGTCAGAGTGAGGAGGTATGCATCGTTTTCCTCACGGGTCATATTGAATATGCTATAAAAGGCTATGAGGTGGGCGCTCTGCGTTACCTTACCAAGCCGGCTGATGAAAATAAGGTGAGGGAGGTCATTGAGTATGTTCTCCGTCAGCAGGCGGCTCAGAAACTTATCTGGATTCGTACCGATGAGGGCGATATGAAGCTGCGACTCACGGACATCGTTTTTATCGAAGCAAAAACTCATAACGTCATTATCAATACCGCCTCAGACAGCTTCTCCGTCAGAGGAAATATCAGCGACTATGAGTGCCGCCTGACCCCTGATGGCTTCTTCCGTATTCACAGAGGCTATCTCATCGCTCTTTCAAAGGTCGTGCGGCTGTCAGGCAAGGAGGTCATTATGGAGGACGGTACGGCTCTCCCCATCGGCCGCAGCTACGATTCACGCTTCAAGGACGCTCTGTTCTCCTATATGAAAAAGGAGGCGTTCTGATGACTGTGCTCGGTGATGTTGTCGATTACCTGATTGGTTGTTCGGCCCTTTTTCTTTCCTATGCTTTTTCAGTTATGGCGATCCACTGCTTCAGTGACGAGCGACTTCCCGTAACAAGAAAAAAACATATTATTGCCGGCGCTGTTATCGCGATTTGCCAGCTCTTACTGCTTCTGGATCTGTTCCCCTTCCGCATCTCCGTTAACGGCTCCACATTTGTCACCACTGAGCTTGTACTGGCTGGTCTGTGCTTACAAAGAGGTATCGGCATAGGGGCTAATTTCAGAAGAGTCCTGCTTTTCTTCTTTTCACAGCTTATGTTGACCCTCAGTTCTGTTATTATTATCGTAATGCTCGTATACGGCTTCTCAGGTAAAGGTATGATTGGCGATGAGGGCGATAATGTGTCGCGGCTTGCCTCAACGGTCGCAGATCTCATGATGCTGCTTATCCTGCTTTTGGCTTATATCTACATTTACAGGGTCGTGTATGCAAAGGGACTGGCAATGTCCCCAAGAAATACCGATGTGGTGCTTATGGGTATCTATTGCATCTATGTGCTCATTATGGCCATCGTTTTCGCGATCATGGACGAGGAAGACGTTCAGCTGGTCGCTGAATTTGGATTCCTCCGCGCCATTTTCACACTGGTCACCGCCGGTGTGACTCTGGCTATGCCTTATTTCATCGTCAGAAACAGACTGAGTGCCTACTACAAGGACCTCAGCGATCACCAGCAGAGCTTCCTCGATGCTGAGCTTGCTGCCTCCCGTCAGTACCGTGAGGCTCAGGAGGAAACCAGAGCCTTCCGCCATGATGTCCAGAATGAACTGGCGGTTATTTCTGCTCTGATGAAGGAAAAACACTACGATCAGGCTGAGGCTTACCTGAATGATATGCTCACTGAGGTGCGCGCGCTCTCTCCTAAGGTCATCACCGGCGACGATATGCTGGATACCCTTATTTCTTCTAAGCTCGGTAAACTCACCGAAAACAGCGTCGTACTCAGTATCGATGGCGTACTGGAGGGCGGTCTCAACTGGAAGCCTATGGATAAATGCAGAGTCTTTGCTAATGCTCTCGATAACGCCTTTGAAGCCTGCATGAAGCTCCCTACCGATGTCCGGCAGATCGCCTTGACTATGCAAAAAACCAGACACCAGCGATTCATTACTATCTCTAATCCTTGCTGCGAAAATGTCGACTGCAATGCGCTCATGTCTGGTCAGCGTTTGACCTCCAAGGAGGATAAACAGCTCCACGGCTACGGTATTCAGTCCATACGATCTACTGTGGAAAAATATGGCGGTCTGTTTAATCTCAGCTGTGAGGATAACCGGTTCGTAATGGAGATCATTCTGATGGATGCGGTCAATTGATCGGTGTGATATGCGTATGCTTGTTTTCCGTCAGCTAACATAATGTGTGATGTAATACCACAAGGCTCAGAGGACAACTCCCTGAGCCTTGTTTTTGCCTATAGGTCGTAATAAATTAAGCCCGACAGCGAACTGTCGGGCTTTTCTGGTTATAACATGATGCATTCTTGCGGTTGTTATCACTTGTTTTTACACCATTAGTTTTGCGATATATTGCTTCTTCAGGGTAAGATCAAAAGTGAGTTTATCATTATGATTTCGCTTATTGAAATGCCTTCATCCGATAATCTTCAAACGCGATACCACATTTGTTGACCCACGCTATGAACAACTCGGAATTTTCCAGTTCCCACGGGAATGTCAGTACTTTTTTTCCGTTTGAATATACTTCAACCCGCTCAAACCACTTCGTACACCTGACATATGATATTTCATCGCTTGTCCAACAGTTCCCGTTATAAAATACGGTTTTTCCCGAAACCGATATGGTGGGCTTGCTTTTCTCACGGATGAATGCTACTATGACGAGTATTGCCATTATTCCTATGCAGCACCAGAATATTATGTCTCCAATCGAGAATGTCTTATCCGGATTGCCAACAAATTGCCTTAAAAGTATCCTGCCTCCGAAGAAGACTGCATACAATACTATTATGCCGAATACCTTCGCAGTATAACTGCTCTTGCCTATATCAAAGCTGACGTCGGACATATCCGAACGGCTGTTATTGAATGCTGTTCTCTCTTTTGCAAGCTTTTTTTGTTTTATGTTGGCAAGTTGATTATTGCTCATATGATCTCCTATCCTTATAAAATCAATTACTTCATTCCATAAACTTTTAATTTATTATAGAAATAATTACAAGCATCCGATTCGCTTTTGAATGAAGTCAGACCTGATCTGCTTCCTCTTTCACTGTAATATACGATCCAGTTACCTCCTTCTGTTGTTAAACAATAGACTTCATTCGGGAGTCCACCTTTCATTATAGAATAGCAGCTTTTCGGAACTCTTATTTTTTCAAGTTTTGATTCTAGTTCATGTATGTTCATGTTAGCTTATTCTCCTTATCTTTCCTGCTTTCAATAGTTCTTCAATTGACATATCCATTTTATACTGTATTCCACCGCCTGGCTGACCGAACCAAGGTGCAATATAACCTGATTGTACATCAAATGGTTCGACAACTTCAAAAATGCTATACGGCCTATACTCTGTTCCCGGAGCAAGTGAACGTGATTCATATGAAAGTCCATATGGAGATGTAAATGTACCAGAATCATAGCCATATCTATCGATACGAGCACCCGCTGGTAAAGTTTTAGTTTCGATATCCCCCATTTCTAACCAGAAGCCATCGTTTTCAGGCCATTTTATTTCACCTGTAGCTTGGTCGTAATAATTAGGATTATCAAATACAGTTTTATACTGGTCATATACTTCGTAATTAGGTTTATAATTCCAATTGCTTATTTTATCGATATCTTTTATCGCACTATCGCCCTGATTAAAGATATTTTCAATTGCTTTTGCCTTACCAGTATCACATTTGTTTATAGCGTTAACTGCATCATCACCGTATTCTGAAATAACTAATGCAGCATCATCACCGTATTCAATAAGTAGATCTGTACATTCCTTTGTTGGAGTTGCTTTTTCAAATGCTAAAAGTGCATTTTCTCCTCTTTTGGAGATTGCTTCTATAGTAGAATCAACATTTTTAACACTTTCTGCATTTTTTATAGCCTTAAGTGCATCATTTCCATGCTCGGAAATAACACTTGCAGCACCATCATATCTTATTATAGCTACAGCACAATCTTCTGTTGGTACCTTATTGATAGCTTTAACTGCTGTCTCACCTGATCTATCAATAGCCTTGATCGCAGATTTTGGCGAACTACAGTTCTTTACAGCATCAACCGCTTCGTCACCATATTTTGCAAATACAGCAGCTGCATCATCACCGTGTTTAGCTATAAGCTCTGCACAATCCTTGGTCGGAACCTTTGTAAGTGCTTCTATTGCCTTATCTTTAGACTTTTTAAGTGCCTGAACTGCTTCATCACCATACTGAAGTCCGCCGTTTTTGATGATCTGAACTGCCTTATACGGTGCATCACAAGCATTGACCGCTTCAATAGCTGCATCACCATGTCTGATAAATATTTCTGCACCGTCATCTGAATGTGTTGCAATAAATGAAACAGCATCATCTATCTTGCCGCTCTTGTTTATTGCAGCTGTTATTTCATCAACGTTTTTGCTTGCTGTTTTGAAGAAATTATCTGCCTTATCATAAGGAAGCTCTGATATTGCCTGTAATGTCTTAGGACTGCTCTTTGCTGAGAATTCTACAGCTTCATCACCGTGGTCTGCAATAAACGATACTATTCTGTCCTTGTCAGCAGACTTGTTGATTCGTTCAATTATATTGTCAGAATATGTGGAAAGTGTATCTGCTACCTCAGATGGCTTTGAAGATCTTGCAATAGAATCAAGAAGTTCATCTGAGCAGCTATCAACATTTCTCATGTTGAATATGTCATCAACTACATTATCTTCATAGCCTCTTCCTGAGAATGCCGCTCTTCTTCCGCTTGAAGATGGAATATCATCAGGTCCGGCACCCCTGCTTCCTGTAACTCCGCCTGTAGCGAAATCTATAAACATGGATACTGTTGCTAAGAATGCCTTGCCATTAAGCTTATTGGCTGCATCAACATCACCGTCAAGTGCTCTGAAATACAAGTCTACCGTTTCCTGATAGTCTTCTATCCACATGATCACAAGTTTTGTGAATACTGCCAGTGCTATGACAGCAGCAATGGCTACCGGAGCAAAAGGTATTGCAAGACAAGCTGAAACAAGACTATTATATATCACCTTTTTTGTAGCTGTCAAGCCATAAACTGCCACATTAAAAAAGATCGTTACATAATCTAAAATACTACAACATATGCGGATTTTTCAGTATGATTTTTCTCACTGTTTTCACCCTTTATTTGACTGCCTGTTACGGTGATATGCTTCAGCGAATGCAATATAATACGAATTGTTCTGTCTATCATAAAAACAAGACCTCCTATGGTTTCACTATCATTCCATAGGAGGCCTTTTACTATTTTTGGCTGTTTACGCTTACAGAGGAAACTGCTGCCGTCAGTCGCAGCTTACTACCTCAGGAGTTTCCATTGTTAATGCGAGATCGTTTGTCGTGTATGATCTTTTTGTTGTGTTGCCGTAGTTGTATGTTACAGTAAGATCTGTAAGGATCTCAGTATGGTATCCCGGCACATATTTCTTGTAAGCATCGGTAAAACCACGAGGACGCAAGAAATCGAAATAGAGGTCAAAATCCTCTCTTGACATGAACTTGTCATAAACGCCCTCAAAGACTGGGAAATCCGGAGACGGTGCCTTGCCGCTGAACGGGACATATACTTGCAGATAGCCGTGCTCCCATGTGATGACAGGCTCTCCGAATTTGGTAAAGGGATCAGAGCAGCTTACACGCATACCGGGTATGTAGAGATCGTCAAAATATATCCTGCCGGAATATTCGCCTGTAGTCTCGTTCAGATAGTATGCATCGGAATAGCTCAAATATTCATAATCATGCTTTACATACATCTTGTCATATAAGTAGAAATCGAGGTTATAGTCGTCCATGACTCTGAGACCGAAACTGCTCAGACCATTGTTCTTGCCATGTCCTTCATATTCTA
>CADBNS010000182.1 GCA_902796065.1 Ruminococcus flavefaciens | reverse complement strand
TTCGCTATCCGTGAGGGTGGTAGAACAGTTGGTTCAGGCGTTGTTACAAAGATCAACGAATAATTAAATTTTTGCTCAAACGATATAATAAGACCGTACCTTCGGGTACGGTCTTTTTTTCGTAAAAAGGAAGCGTACCCGAAGGTACGCATTTGATTTATCCGAAGTAGTGGGACAGAGCCTCAGCAAGCCCATCGGTGCAGCCGCAGCGGTACACCTCACAATCAGCGGGATCAGGGGCATAGTAGCCGTTATAGTCGCGGTAAACCCGGGTATGGAGCTCAGCGGAGCCTTTACTGTCCTCAGCTTTGAGAGTGAGGTTCAGGAACAGCATATCGCGGTTGGGATCATAGAACAGATCGGACATAAATCCGTCAGTTATACGGTAGCCTTTCGCGTAGTAGTCATTTATGCTGCTGAGCAGCTTATCGCTGTCCCCTTTCAGCCAATAGCTGATGCTATCGGCATCTGCGCCGTCAAGCGGCTCATTCTTCTTCATAAGAGTGAAGATCCAATCAAAACCGGGATCCTGTTTTTCGCTGATATAATTAAGACTTCTTTGCAGTTCAGCCTCAGCAGCGCCGGAAACACCTCCGGAGAACCGACAATAATAGCTGAGGTTACTGTCCTTGTAGAAGTACATGAGCAGTTTACGGCCGTCATCGAAAGTAACGTCAGCATCGGTCACGATGAATTTAGACCTGCCGCCGGGCTCCTCAAGATCAGCGCCGTAGTAGGACCTGACATTGATCCTGAAAATATCCATATCGCCGAAAGCAGCCTTATAGCACCTGGCGAAATTCTCAATATCCTTTTTATTCATCTGCTCGTAGTTTGTTGTTGACCAGTTCAGCGACACATTATAAAAGGAGTCGCCGGTGGACAGATTCTGAGCGAATTTTTCGGGATCCTTCGCCATCAACCTGATGAGGTGCCTCACCTCCAGATCCTGGAACACAGTATCGAAACTTGGCGAATTATAGCCTTTTACTATCTGACCATAAGAGAGGTATCCGATGCAGCCGATGACCGCAGCAAGAATAGCTCCAATAAGGACGGTAAGCAGCTTACTGCGTTTTATTTTCCGGCTGACCTTTTTCATGGCATTTTTTTCCTCAGGGACCTCCACAGGAATGATCTGTTCCACGGGAGTTTCAGCCAGTTTCCGGCAGTCCTCGCAGTTTTTGAGGTGTTCCTCTATTTCTTCTCTTGAGGCATCGCTGCACAGACCCTCAGCGTACAGCGGAAGCAGGTCCTTGATAATATCGCATTTCATACATTTTCCTCCTCGCATTTCATAATATCGAGTATTTTTTCCTTGGCACGGAAAAACGTAACTCTTGCCCAGTTGCCAGACTTACCGAAGATACCGCCAATATCGTCGAATTTGAGCTCTGCGAACACGCGCAGGTTAAAAACTTCCTTATACGGCTCATCAAGTCTGTGGAGCAGTCTGTGGATATACATAGCCTGATCCGAATTACACAGCTGCTCCTCGATGGACTCCCCTGCTGCGTTCACCGCCTCGTCCAGCGGCAGATTATTGTTATCCGCGCGTTTGACGCAGTTGAGGTAGAGGTTTTTCGCTATGCCAAAGAGCCAAGTTTTGACAGATGAGTCACCGCGAAACTTATCAAATCCGGTGACAGCTTTGAGCATAGTATCCTGAAGAATATCCTCAGCGAGCGCCTCATTTCTGCACAGACCCCAGATGTACCGGTAAACATCTGCGGCATACAGCCGGTAAATATCGTCCAGCTCTTTGTTCATGCATCTCACCTCCTGATAATTAGACAACCGAACAATAAAAACGTTACAAGAAATGAAAAAAAAAAATTAATTGGATCGGGCGGATAATATCCGCTCCTGCGGTCAGTCGGGTCTACTGACCACAGGAACAGCATTATGCCGCCCGTTTAAAACCATATTCAATTGTACCCCGAAGGGCAGTCTCAGAGTTCCCAGTCATCGCAGAGACGGTTGATCATGTCCGTCAGCTTGCGCATATCAGCGTTAGCTCTGCCGTCAGAGCGGCTGATGAGGTGGGACAGTCTGTCAGCAGCGGCAACAAGGTCGCTGTAATAGATATTAAAGTTAGCAGTATTTTTCTTCTTAGGGATAGGAACAGGAGGCGCATCGATAGTTACCTCGCCGGAAATGAGGTCGAATTCCGCGCCGCTGTACGGAGCATACACCTCAGCCCCCAGTTCATCGCGGAGGCGCTGAGCAAAACTCTCAGCCGAGGTCTGGTCGCCGTGGTTGACGAAGAAGCGCTTAACGCCGCTGATAGCCTTTGCCCAAGCCATGAGACCATTAACGTCAGCATGACCGCTTACACCGGGCAGCTGTTTGACCTCAGCGCGAACAGTAACAGTCTCGCCGAACAGTCTGACGGACTTAGCGCCGTCCACGAGGGCTCTGCCGAGGGTATTAGTAGCCTGATAGCCGACAAACAGGATAGTATTCTCCGGTTTCCATAGGTTATGTTTAAGGTGGTGCTTGATACGACCGGCCTCGCACATACCGCTGGCAGAAATAATGACCTTAGGCTTTGTATCGGTATTAATAGCGCGTGAGTCGTCGCTTGTGACGGTACGGACAAGGCCCTCAAAGGAGATAGGGTTGATACCCTGACGCACAAATTCCAGCGCCTCGTCGTCGTAGCAGCTCTCGCGGTTATTGATGAAAATATCAGTTGCCTCATTAGCCAGTGGACTGTCCACATACACGCGGAAGCCTTCATGACCTCTGATGAGGTTCTGATCCTTGATCTTGCGGATAAAGTAGAGCATTTCCTGAGTTCTGCCCACAGCGAAGGACGGGATAATAACGCTGCCCTTGCGGTCGAAGGTAGTCTGGAGAACAGCAGCCAGAGCGGTCACATAGTCAGTAGGGCGCTCATGGACTCTGTTGCCGTAAGTAGACTCCATAACGACATAGTCAGCGGAGTCGATATACTGTGGATCGCGGATAAGCGGCTGATTAGTATTGCCGATGTCGCCGGAGAATACGATATTTCTTGTTACGCCGTCCTCAGTGATAGAGATGATAATACTTGCAGAACCCAGCAGGTGACCGGCATCGCGGAACCTGACGGTAATGCCCTCAGCGGGAACGAAGTCCTTCTCGTACTGATGTGGGACGAAGAGAGCGATAGCGCCCAGAGCGTCGTCCATAGTATACAGCGGCTCATAAGCGCCCTCACCGCGTCTTTCAGCCTTACGGCTGCGCCATTCGGCTTCAAATTCCTGGATATGGGCACTATCCTGGAGCATAACGCTGCACAGGTTGGAGGTAGCATAAGTAGCGTGTATCTCGCCCTTGAAACCGCCGGCAAACAGCAGCGGAAGCATACCGGAGTGATCGATATGAGCGTGAGTGAGCAATACGAAATCGATATTTCCGGGTGCAGTAGGAACCTGCACATTTTCAAAAAAGTCCTCGCCCTGCTGCATACCGAAATCCACGAGGAATCTTTTGCCGCAGGCTTCTATATAGGTACAGCTGCCGGTAACTTCGTGATCGGCGCCGATAAAAGTCATTTTCATTGTGAAAGCCTCCAAAGGGGTAACTGGCAGATCCATCTGCCATGTTTAATTATACCATATTCAAACGCAAATGTCCATACCGTTGATGAATTGTTCACAAAAACTTGACAATATTTCCTATCAGGGTTATAATTATATTGCTAT
>CADBNS010000181.1 GCA_902796065.1 Ruminococcus flavefaciens | reverse complement strand
TTCTGCCGTTCTTAGTAGCCATTCTCTTCATGAAGCCGTGCTCCTTCTTTCTGTGGAGCTTCTTAGGCTGATATGTTCTTTTCATTCTCAGTGTCCTCCTCTCTTCACAAATGTTATACAAGAGCGTTAAAGCTCTGGTTTGCGTTGATGAAACCGCAACGGGACATACCTATCCGCGTTACACTATAAGATTATACTTCAAAAATAAAGATATGTCAAGCCATTTAGAGAAATTTTTTTCAGATAGTTACAAATTTATCGGATTGAACAACTGATATAGTGGAAGAAGTGCTGATTTTTCAACACATTGGTCATGGTATGTTGAAAAGTTAAAGCAGTGAGGCGGAGCAAAAATATGACCGGCAACTCACATATCAGCATATTTTTTTGATATACCTCCATATGATTTCACTATGAAAAATGTCAAGATTTTACCATTTTCAGATTTTCCCGACAAGAAAAAACAATATGGAAAGGTTGACTTGCGATCTGTTGAAAAGTTGAATTACAGTGTTAAAAACCTGCTGTATTTCAACTTTCAACAGTGAATTTATTCCTTTGCAGAGCTAAAACAAACAGCTTTTCTACACCTTGAAGTTGATTTCAACACACTTTTCAACATTGTGTCAATTTCATGTTGAATAACCGTCCTGTTTTATAAGTCTCCACTTTGTATTTTTACTTGCAATTTTACAATCCGTATGTTATAATATAATAGTATTATTATAGGGGGAGTATCGTTTATGTTTTTCCCCTGTGAAAAAATCATTCTGATGGAGGTTCGATATGATGAATTCGTTTGAAGAAGTCTTTGAAAACGTAAAGAAATACTGCCTTGATAACAACAAGATACTGGAAATAGGTATCAAAACCTGGATAGACCCGCTGAAACCCGTGAGCTTCAACGGTACAGATGCAGTTTTCAGCGTACAGACTTCTTTTCAGAAAAATATCGTTATGACCACCTATGAGTCCATACTCAAGGAAGCATTCCTCAACGTGCTGGGTCTTAACGTAAATTTCATTATCAATGTGGAGGAGGATGAGACTACAAGTCCCGGCGCTGCGCTGACTGACGCTGAGCTTGACCAGAAGAACGAAGAGCTTGAAAAGTCCTACAAGTTCGCAAATTACGACTATACCTTCGATACATTCATTGAAGGTCCTTCCAACAGCTTCGCACTTGCCTGCAGCAAGTCTGTTGCGAAGAACTGCGGCGAAAAGGAAGTAACAGGCTATAATCCGCTGTTCATCTACGGTCCCTCCGGAATGGGCAAAACTCACCTCATCACCGCTATCGCTGCGGAGGTAAGAAAGAACCATCCGGACTTCAATATCGTATACGTTACCAGTGAGACCTTCGGAAACGACCTTATCCAGGCACTCAAGACCAACGTAATCGATGACTTCCACGAGAAGTACAGAAATGCGGACATACTCCTCATCGACGATGTACAGTTCTTTGCAGGAAAAGAAAGTATGCAGGAAGAGTTCTTCCATACATTCTACAAGCTCCACCAGGAGCGCAAACAGATCGTTATCACATCAGATAAGCCGCCGAAGGAGCTCGTAACTCTGGAATCCAGACTGAGAACACGCTTTGAGGGCGGACTTATCGCGGATATATCTGCTCCTGACTACGAAACAAGACTTGCCATCATCAACCGCAAGTCAGAGCTTCTGGACCTGAAAATGCCCAGTGAGGTATCAGAATTCATGGCAAACCGCCTGAAATCCAATATCCGTCAGCTGGAAGGCGCAGTAGTCCGTCTGAAGGCACTGAACCACTTCGCAGGAAGTCCGATCACAATATCAATGGCACAGAGCGTTATCCGCGATGTACTTACGGACGAGCAGCCTATACCGATAACCGTGGAGAAGATCATATCAGAGGTATCCACCGTATACGGCGTATCACCGGACGATCTGCGCTCAAACAAGAGATCCCAGCAGATCTCAATTGCGCGAAAGGTAGCCATCTACGTAGTACGCGAAATAACACAGATGCCGCTGGCGTCCATCGGAACGGAGTTCGGCGGACGTGACCACTCCACCATTGTATACTCAGTCAACAGTGTTACAGAGGCGATCGCAAAGGATCCTAACCTGAGCAATCTTGTTAATGATATTATCAAGAACATCAAGGACAAGGGCAAGAGCTGAAAGTAGTTTTCCCTATGACTTTCACTGTCGAAAATGTTTAATGGAAGGTTTTAAACAGAGTTTTCAACACAGTGTTAAAAGTCAGGTGGAAAGTTCAGAATGTCAGGTTTGTCCGCAGTACAAGCTGTAAGCAAGTGAGCTGATACATATGTCATGAAAATGGTTTCCACCGAATTCACTTTTCAACAACTGACAGAGTATTGAAAACTCAGAGGCATTTGATTAAATAAATTGCGAAACTGCCCTGTTTTTCAACTTTTACTTAACTTCAACTCCACAGCCTTCAACGTTCTGAACATAAAGCTACCCTGATCCGGACATCTTTCAAGATACCCACATAAAATAAACACAGCTTTTGTGGACGTTTTTTTGAAGATATACCGTGATCTCCGGCATTATCTGACTTTTCCACAGCCCCTACTACTACAACTATTAATTTTATTCTTATCTTTTATATATCTTTATCTTTATCTTTTCTTTCCTTATCTTATCTGGAAAGATCCAACGTCAGCTGAAGCTGACTTATCTCCGGAGGTATAACAAATGAAATTCGTATGTAATAAGACAGAGCTCAGTGAAGCTATCGGAAATGTTTCAAGAGCCGTATCACCAAAATCAACGATACCTGCACTGGAAGGAATCAGAGTAAGAGTATCACCGAATGCACTTGAGCTCACATCATATAACCTTGAAATGGGAATCAGAACTTCCATCTCGGCAGCAACAGAGGATACAGGTGAATTCGTGGTAAGTGCAAAGCTTTTCAGTGAGTTCACAAGAAGAATGGCAGGCGAACAGGTAGTTTTCGACATAGATGAGAATCTTGTTGTTAAGATCTCCAGCGAGGCGACCGAATGCAGCTTTTCAGCAATGTCAGCCAGTGAGTATCCCGATCTTCCGGTAGTTGATTCCGAAAAGAGCTTCACAGTAAAGCAGACTGTGCTCAAATCAATGATAAATATGACAAGCTATGCTGCATCTATGAATGACAGCAAGCCTGTACTCACCGGAGAACTTTTCGACATTGAGGACGGCAGGTTCAATCTGGTAGCTATAGACGGATTCCGTCTTGCAATCAGAAGCGAAATGGCTGATAATTCCGGAACATACCACTTCGTTGTACCTAAAAAGGCACTTCAGGAGGTATCCTCACTTATCCGCGATGATGCAGAAAAAAACTGCACGATCTGCACCAATGACCGCCATATCATCTTCGAGATAGACAACGTATTCGTAATATCCCGCCTTCTCGACGGAGCTTTCCACAATTACAAGCTGAGCATACCCACAGGCTTCAAAACTGAGGTCATCGTCAATACCAGAGAGTTTTCAGCCTGCCTTGAGCGCTGCTCACTGATAATCGATGACAAGAACAAGTCGCCTATAAAATGCGAGGTCGGCAACGGCGTGATGAAGATCAGCTGCAAGACAGCTATAGGACGGGTAAATGACGCTATATCCGCAGATATAAACGGTGAGGCTGTGACCATCGGCTTCAATAACCGTCTGCTCCTTGAGGCTCTGCGCGCAGCAGAGGGCGACAAGGTAAGAGTACGCTTCAACGGCGCAATGAAGGTAATAGAGATACTCCCGCTGGAGGGCGAGAGCTATATATTCCTCGTAATGCCCATACAGCTGAAGGGCTGATGCCATGTTCTTTATATTCAGACTGTATACCTACTCTCCCCTTGCTACACTTATATCCATACTGGGAACATTCGGTTCATTTGCAGCTGCCGCCGGTGCACTTTTCTGTTTCATGGACGCAAAGCAGGGTGCAGGTCATATAGCCGGAGGTATATTCTTCGCTGCACTGGCTGTATTCCTCTTCTTCTTCGTGGGACGCAGATGCGCCGATAAGGCAGCAGCAGTGTTCGGTGAAAGGAATATCCGCAGGAAAGCAGGGTATGCAAAGAGCTACTGCCGTGAGCATCCGGAGGCTTATGAGATGCTCATAGCTGAAAATCCTGCCTTTGCAGAGAAGTATATCCGCAGCAGCGACGGGAAAATAGTAAGAAGAAAGCAGCATAGTATACAGAATTCAGAGAGGTGAGAGATATGTCCGGAAATGAGGTAAAAATAACCACAGAATTCATAAAGCTCGATGCACTGCTGAAATTCGCAGGTCTGGCAGATACCGGAGGAGAAGCAAAGCTGCTCATTCAGAACGGCGAAGTCAGCTTCAACGGTGAGGTCTGCACGATGCGCGGCAAGAAGGTACGTCCCGGCGACAGAGTTTCTGTTGACGGCAGAGGCGAGGTAAAAGTGGTTTGATCGTCACATATGCCGATATTGACGGTTTCAAGAATCTTTCGGGAGTCTCCTTCGCTCCGGACCCGAAGTATAATATCATCGTTGGTCCGAATGCGCAGGGAAAGACAAATCTGCTTGAAGCAATGTGGATACTTTCCGGCTGCAGGAGCTTCCGCGGCTCTAAGGAAAAGGACTACGTATGCCTGGGCGGAGAGCGTATGTCAGCAAAGATCAGGATACGCGACAGTGTCCGTGAGCAGAAAATAGAGTTTGAAATGGGACGGGGAAACAGCTCCCCGAAGAATATCACGCTGAACGGAGTGAGGCAGAAGGGTACACGGGCGCTGTTCGATGTGTTCAAGTGCATAGCCTTCATTCCGGACGATGTGGATATAATAAAAGGCTCACCGGAAAAACGCCGCAACTTCATAGATATGGCTGCATCACAGCTGAATCCCGTGTTCGTATCGCATATAACCAAGAATAACGCCGTCATGAACCAGCGCAATGCTCTGCTGAAAACCATCATGCAGCGCGGACAGGGCAGCGATATTCTGGAGATATGGGACAGACAGGCTGCCGAAGAGGGCGCAGTCATATCCTATATGCGTCATGAGTACGTGGCAAAGATAAACGAGATCTGCGGAAGGCTGTACAAGACCATATCCGGCGGAAGTGAGGTACTTGACCTTGAGTACCGCTCAAATGTGTACAAGCCGGAGGACTTTGATGTACCGCTGGGAAAAGAGGCGGCAGATCAGTACTTCCGGAAGCTGCGCGAAACAGCAGAGTACGATATACGCACAGGCTCAACGCACTGCGGAGTCAACCGCGATGAGATAGTCATCAGGATAAACGGCGTAAGTGCCCGTGATTTCGGCTCTCAGGGACAGATAAAGAGTGCGGCGCTGGTAATGAAGCTGGCGCAGGCAGAGATATACATGAAGAAGTCAAAGGATGCACCGGTGGTGTTCCTTGACGACGTAATGGGAGAGCTTGATGAAAACCGTCAGCGCTTCGTGTTCGATATGATAAAGGACATGCAGGTGTTTCTGACGACTCCCAACGAGAACGCGCTCCTTCCCGAGATAAAAGGGAAGATACTTCGTATAAGCGGAGGCAGGATAAGTGATGAAACATCCGGTATATCTGCATATAGGGAATAACTACTCCGTAGATCTGCGTGACGTGGTGGGGATATTCGATATGGACAACACCACGGTGGACAAGTCAACGCGCAGGCTTCTTGAACAAGCAGAAAAAAACAGAACGATCACCTATGCGACCTATGAGCTGCCGAAGAGCTTCATAATAACGGAGAAGAACGGCAGGGTAAGGGTATGGGTCTCACAGCTGTCGGCATCGACGCTGAAAAAGCGCATCGCAGCCGGCGGAGGCATATGATCAATAATGACAATACCCCGTAGGTCGGGCAAATAATACATATGATTATGATCAGAATTTCTGGAGGTAAATCATGAGTCAGCAGAATAACAATTACGACGAAAACGACATACAGATACTGGAGGGTCTTGAGGCTGTCCGTAAGCGTCCTGGTATGTATATCGGCTCAACAGGTCCCGGAGGACTGCACCACCTGGTATATGAGATCGTAGACAACTCCATAGACGAGGCTCTTGCCGGATACTGTACAGAAATAACAGTTGAGATACTTCCGGGCGATATAATCCGCGTATCTGATAACGGACGAGGCATACCTGTAGGTATCCACCCGAAGGAGGGCATATCTGCGGCAACAGTAGTGTACACCATACTCCACGCAGGCGGAAAATTCGGCGGCGGCGGATACAAGGTAGCCGGCGGACTCCACGGTGTAGGTGCGTCAGTAGTAAACGCGCTGTCAGAGTGGCTCGAGCTTACCGTTCAGGACGGAGAAAACATATGGTTCCAGCGCTTTGAGCGCGGCCACTACGATGAGGAGCTGAAAACTATCGGAAAGACCGACAAGACCGGTACATCCGTAATGTTCAAGGCTGACGGCGAGATATTCGAGAGCACAGTATATGACTACGAAGTGCTGCTGAAGAGACTCCGCGAGCAGGCATTCCTCAATGCCGGCATCAAGATCGTGTTCACAGACAAGCGTGACGAGGAGAACATCGTCGGTGAGACTCTCCACTACGAGGGCGGTATCCGCCAGTTCGTTGAGCATATCCACGCAACACGCGGACTTGAGTCACTTAGCGGAGATGTGATCTATGTATCCGGAATGCAGGGCGATTCATCTGCGGAGATAGCCATGCAGTACAACGACAGCTATAATGAGATACTCCTTTCATTTGCGAACAATATCCACACAAAGGACGGCGGTTCCCACGAGACAGGCTTCAAGAATGCGCTGACCAAGGTAATAAACGAATACGGCGTGAAGATGGGCAAGCTGAAGGAGAATGAGAAGCTGAAAGGCGAGGACGTAAGAGAAGGTCTTACAGCTATCATCTCAGTGAAGCTGACTGAGTGCGAATTTGAGGGTCAGACCAAGGGACGTCTGGGAAATCCCGAAGTCAAGCCGTTTGTAGAGAAGCTGGTAACAGAGAAGCTGATGAATTTCCTTGAGGAGAATCCGGAAACAGCCAATCTGATATTCGAGAAATGTATGTCAGCCCTCCGCGCAAGAGAGGCTGCAAAGAGAGCCCGTGAGGCAGAGCGCAAGAAGAATGCGTTCGGAAATGCGTCCATGCCGGAGAAGCTGGCGGACTGCGCTGAGCGTGACAACAGATACACCGAGATATACATCGTCGAGGGAGATTCTGCGGGCGGTTCAGCAAAACAGGGACGCGACCGTAAGTATCAGGCGATACTCTCACTCTGGGGCAAGATGCTGAACGTAGAAAAGGCGCGTATCGACCGTATCTACGGCAACGACAAGCTGGAGCCCGTAGTTACCGCACTTGGTACCGGTATCGGCGAGGACTTCGACATAAAGAAGCTCCGTTACGGCAAGGTAATAATCATGGCCGATGCCGATGTTGACGGTATGCATATCCGCACACTTCTGCTGACATTCTTCTTCCGTTACATGAGACCGCTCATCACCAACGGAAACATATATATCGCACAGCCGCCGCTTTACAGAGTTGAGCGCAACAAGAAGGTCATGTACGCATTCACTGACGAGGAGCGTGACAAGTACATCGCAGAGCTTTCCGAGGACGGAAAGTACAAGGTAGAGACACAGCGCTACAAAGGTCTTGGTGAGATGGACCCAATGCAGCTCTGGGAGACTACTATGGACCCCGAGCGCCGTACTATCGTGAAGATAGGCATGGAGGACGCACTGAAGGCAGACGAGACCTTCTCGATACTCATGGGCGACAAGGTAGAGCCGCGCCGTCTTTTCATAGAGAAAAATGCTAAATTCGCTCAGAATCTTGACATATAAGGAGTAAGATTTGGAAGAGAATATAAAACTTGAAAAGGAATACAAAATACCCGTTGAGGTATTCCGCGAGGGCTACAAGGCATACCAGAAGAAAAAGGTGATGCCGAAGAGTACGGTCATCGCGGTGATATTCCTGATACTTGCTGCAAATTTCGTATACGGTGCAGTCAAGGCTCCGGACAACTATCTGGCGTATCTGCTGATATTTGTCTGTCTGTTCATGGCGGTGCGCCAGTGGTACAATCCGCGGAAGGCGCGAAGGAGCTACGTTGAGAGCTTCGCGGAGATGGGAGAGCCGGTATACAGGCTTTCCGTAGCGGATACATATGCAGAGATAGCTACAGTATCGGCAGCGCCGGTGGTAGAGGCATTTGACAGCGAAGGCAACACTGTTGAAGATCCGCTTCCTGTACCGCAGAGGCTTGAATACAGCGCCGGACTGTCCGTACAGGAGGGGGATACCTTCTTCCTGCTGATAAGCGGCGATTCGATGGTATACATAGTGCCGAAAGAGGGATTCACCTCCGCAGAACAGGAGATACTGCGAAATATAGGAAAAAAATGATATATTATCCTGTCCGGAACCGCTTCCGGACGGATTCTGGAAAACTCATGTATTGAATAATTACAGGAGGTAAAAATTTTGCTTTACAATGACAATTCTAAGGTGATTCATTCTGAGATAGTCGATGAAATGGAAAATTCCATGCTCCAGTATGCGATGTCCGTCATCGTATCGAGAGCGCTTCCGGACGTAAGGGACGGTCTGAAGCCTGTTCACAGACGTATACTCTATACGCTCCACGAAAACGGACTTACTCCGGAAAAGCCATACCGTAAGTGTGCAGATACGGTAGGTGCGGTGCTGGGAAGATACCATCCACACGGTGATGCTGCGGTATATGACGCGCTGGTACGTCTTGCTCAGGACTTCTCCATGCGTTATCCCCTTGTAGACGGTCATGGTAACTTCGGTTCCATAGACGGAGACAAGGCTGCCGCATACCGTTATACCGAAGCAAAGATGGCGAAGATAACGCTGGA